>JBBTSN010000001.1:0-1368 GCA_038078775.1 Patescibacteria group bacterium
CATAATTGCAAAAAGCTTTTCGTACCAAGGAACCACGGTATCTCGGGAAATTGATCCGCCCACCTCCCACACGGATTGATCGACGGTATAACCCGTGGTAAGCGGAGACCCGTACACGCTTGATTGCAAGGCTAGCACTAATCCTCCCATCAAGCCGACTCCGAAAAGAAAGCATGCAATTTCTTTTTTTCTCTTGCTTAACGTTTCACGCAAGACGTTTTTATGCGCTTGAATGAGATAACATACTCCTGCAAAGAGACACCCCAGAATCCATACCCACTCCGAAGGACGAATGGCGAGCGCTGAACCAAAGAGAGATCCTATAAGAATCCACAAGAGACATCGGCTCACGGTCTGTTTGCTTTTGAGTGCAATCGTAGTCACCCATCCCGTACCAAGAAGCAACGCAACAAAGGGAACGTTGGGCATGAGGGAACGAATGCTGTAGTACCACCATGCGGGATGAATTGCGAGCGCAACAACGGTCCATGCTGCAAATTCTTGTGATGCTCCCAAAAAACGAACGATTTTATACAGTGCAAAAAGTCCGAGTATACAGAATAACGGCCCCACACATGCCGCAAGAAGAGGCGATACAAAAAAGAATACACCTGCGAGATACGTGAGGCCTAAAAATCCTGCGGGAACGATGACATCGTTTACCGTTACCGTGCTCCTTGGATGCAGAGATCCGTCGAGTGAAATATTTCTTGTTTCTTCAATCTGCGCAATTCCTGTTTCTGCAATACGCCGTGCGAATGTCCACGTTGCATGTTCGTCAGGAGAGACAAAAAGTCCATCACGTGTTGCAAAAGGAATCGCTAAAGAAAAAAGAGATGCTCCGTATACAAGCGCGAGCGTTGCGAGCACGATCTTTTTTAGCAACGACATAGCTTAGAGCGAGTACGTAATGAGCGCGGTGATCGAAAAAAGTATCGAGGCGACAAGAGCGATCTCACCTGCAACAATAAGCGCTGGAATTTGCGTTACGATACCAAGAAGAAGCAAACCCAAAGAAACACATTGCAAAACCATTTTGGTTTTTCCCCACTTGTTTGCCGCCATTAACCCTCCCGGCGTTTTTTGTGATGCCCATCGTAGCGAAGGAAGGATATCGAGAAAGATTGCGAAGAAGACGAGCCATGAGTGGTAGTGCTGTAGACCCACCAAAAGCGCCACCGATCCCACAAGGAGCTTGTCAGCAATTGGGTCGAAGAAGATTCCCCAGGGGGTTATTTTATTTCTTGTACGAGCAAGTGCGCCGTCGACCATGTCGGAAAATGCCGCGAGCACAAATAGCGGAAGCGCCCACACGTACAATTCAATCGACAAACACCACAAAATAATCGGAGTCATGAGCATGCGCAC
>JBBTSN010000002.1:0-7537 GCA_038078775.1 Patescibacteria group bacterium
TACGGCTCGTGCATACCATCTTTTGTTAATGCATGTGGGGAAGATCTCCATACGATCCGTGGGTTACAATTTTCTTATTTAAGCAAAGGACGCGTGTTGCTTCGCGCTCTACGGCGTGCAAATCATGAGAAACCATGAGAATAGTCATGCGTGTACGTGCGTGAAGATCACGAAGAACGTCGTACAACGTTTCTTGTTGATGTTCGTCAACGGCGGACATTGGCTCATCAAGCACAAGTACACGCGGCTCTCCGGCAAGTGCCCGTGCCAAAAATGCTCGCTGACGTTCGCCACCTGAAACCTCGCCAATTCTTCGGTGCGCTAGATGTGCGATTCCGCAGGTTTGCATAGCCCTTTCTACACGAACCGCGTCATGTGCGCCTGCACCTTGATACCAAGACCGAAGCGCAACGCGTCCGCTCGCGACAATCTCCTCAACCGTTGCGGGGAAAAGTGGGTCGAATGAAGCGGCATGCTGCGGAACGTAGCCAATGTGTGCGCGGGATTCAATCAAATCACCCCACGTGATCGTTCCAGAGACTGGCGCCTCTAGCCCGAGTAAAATATCCAAAAGCGTGGTCTTCCCTCCCCCGTTTGGCCCGATGATTCCCACGTACTCGCCTTCTTTCACGGCAAAGGTAACGTCATCAAGAACCGCAACATCACCCCGCATGAAGCGAATGTGGGCAACGGAGATTATTTCTTGAGGCCGTTTGGCTATTGTTGACATGTAAGTGCCCTTGAAAGAGCGTTAAGATTTTCTTGCATAAGCGTGAGGTACGTTGCTCCTAATGCACCTTGTTCCGGTGTACGGCCCTCAAGTGGATTGAGTACATCAACCGCTACACCAATTTCATCTGCAATCGTTGTTGCAAGTGCAGTGCTTGCCGGAGACTCAAAGAAAATAGTGGTTACCTGAAGCTCTTTTGCCTCGCGGATGATGTTTGCAAGATCTTGCACTGAAGGCTCTGCTTCGGGAGAAATACCCGACACTGCATGCACATCTACATTGTACCTGAGCGCCCAATACGAGAAGGCGTCATGTGCAACAAAAATGGTGCGGGACTGACACGAGGCAAGTGTTGTTTGAAAACGTTCGTCAAGCTCCGCAAGATCTGCTTGAAGTGCGTTCGTGTTTCTCGCATACTCAGCGGCATGCTCCGAATCTCGTGAAATCAATGCCTCACCCATTGCGCGCACCATTTCTTGTGCTCGTGCTAAGTCAAGCCACGCATGCGGGTCTACAACTCCATCATGCTCGATAAATGGCACGACGTCGCTCATACGTACCACCGTGACCCCCAAAGCTTGTGCGTCAACTAACACATCATCGGCCCAAGCGTCTACCCCGCCCCCATTAACTAAAACTACATCCGCGGAGAGAAGTGTTGCGACATCTTGAGGAGATGGCTCATACTCGTGAACCTCAACTCCGTCGGGGGTGATTTGAATAACGTCAACATGTGATCCTCCGATTGTTTTTGCAAAATCTGCAAGAGGAAAGAATGTTGCTACGACTTGAATGTTGGTAGAGGTTTTTTGGGCGTTTGAAGAAGTACTTATGTACCACCCCGCACCCAAACAAAGCACCAAAACCGCAATAACGCCGAATATCCTCCCCAATCGTTTTTGCATATTTTTTGCAATATATCATGCATCGTTTCCGTAGGCAAGCGTAATGGCAAAAATCTTTTCCACTCCCATCTCCTTGAGCATATCTGCGCAGGCCATGATGGTGCTTCCGGTTGTATAAACGTCATCTACAAGAATAACCTCTTTGGGGAGCTGCCCCGCAGCTTGCATACGTCTTCCGACAAGATTCACATGATATGGATTCTGTGTACGTGCATTCCCTCGATCTTCTTTTTCTGTTTTTGCTTGAGCTTTTCTTGGAAGGCGTTCGAGAAGGAGCTTTACCGATCCCCCGTGCTTTGCAGCAAGTGCGCGTGCAAGAAGCTCGGCCTGATTAAATCCTCGCTCTGCAAAAGCTTCACGAGCCAAAGGAACGGGAACAAAAATGGCATCATGAAAAACCGCAGGTGCTGCAGCTGTTTCACTTATCCACTTTTGCCACCATTCACCCGCAGAGCTATCTCCTTTGTATTTCCATGCGTGGAGCAAGCGCTGCACTGCGCGTTCTTTGTATGACGCCCGAGAAAACACCCGCACCCCCTCTCGCTCTGTATGCAAATGCCACGCAGGAATTTTTACATTCTGTGCACATGAAACACAGATAATATCCCCCTCACGTTCGCATACAACACACGCACGAGGAAAAAGTGCGTCCCAAAAAACTCCGAATAACCTTGCTAATCCCCCCATGTGTACTCGCTTACTTTCCAATTTTTCCCTTCTTTTATGAGCGTCACTTCAACGGTTTGATAACGCACGGTTGAATTTCCCGGAGAGCCAAAAGATTCTTCACGTTGCGTTTGCACGAGAAGCGTTATCGCTGCTTCTGATTCTTCAATATTTTTCGCGCCAACGTAGGAAGTAGAAATACCGTAGTAGCCTCCGTTGTCTGGAGACTGTGCACGGGCATCTTCTGCATCCTCTTCTAATTTTGCCGCCAATTCTGCGGTAACAATACGGGAAACATCGGCCACGTTTTGATAGTCAGATTCGGACGAATAGCTTCCGATACGCTCCACAAATGTACGTGCGATCGTTCCTGCAGAAACCTCCTGCACCTGGGGAACATCGGCAGGGTTAATGGTTGTGGGTTTTTCTGTCGTATTTGTTGCGGGAAGCGTTTGCGTTTTTTCTTCTTCAACGACTTGCTCTTCTGCTGTGTCTCTTGTTATGAACCACACCACAAACATGAGCGCCAAGAGCACGGCAGCCGCGATAGTCACTTCGATAACTCTTCTTCTTTCCATAAGATTAGAATGATATGTCATCTCGAACCTGCCTACCGGCAGGCAGACGTAGTGAGAGATCTTCATGAATCCAGAACAGGAATCTTGAAGTTTTCTCCCCCTCCCCCTCGTTACATCTGGGGTCGGCGTCGAAATGACAAAGGGTGATTCTTATGCTTTTTGTCCTTGCTTTTCTTGTTCTGCAAGGGCTTTTTGATATTCCTCCTTTGCACGCTCTTGTTGCAAGAGCTGTTCAGGATTTGTGGTAACAATCTGGTCTTCCGTATACGACGCAACCACCTTAATTGCTGCATGCTTTTGACCTGCGAAGAAAATTCCTTCACCCACCGCGGCCTCAAGGAGAAGATACTTTTCGCTTTGCGTAAGGTTAAACGTACGCGCGACTAAGTCTACCGCCGCAGGAGATTGCTTCATGAGCATTTGCAGTGAAGAGTTGGTCACGATCGCCTGTCCGTATTGTGAGGTGAGAAAGTCGTTTACATCTTGCGTAATGGTTGTTACGCCAAGATAGTATTTACGAGCGCGCTTTACGAGTGCGAAGATAAACTTTGCAGAATCTTCGTTTTGCATGAGCCACCATGCTTCATCGATAATCAACAAACGCTTTTTACGCTCGGAACGAACCACGTTCCAAATATAGTTGACGATGGTATAAATTGCCATGGCACGCAATTCATCTTCGAGGTCACGCACAGAAAAGACTACGAGCTGATTGCGCATTTGTACCGTTGTAGGAGAATTGAGCAAGCCCGAAAAGGTTCCAGAAACGAATTTTTGAATACGAGCAACGAGGTTTTCTGCTCCGGCCATACCCTCAAGAATTTGCATGAGGTCATCGAGGATTGGGTATGCAGTAACGCCTGCAAGTGATGGAAGGTCTGGAGTAATGTCTTTTTTTGCGTACGACTCGAGGAGTGCGCGGTCGAGCACGCTGTCTTCTTCTGGAGTAAAGCTGAGAATTCCTTTTTCTCCCATGGGCTTTCCAATCATGATGCGGAGCAAGCCTTTGAGGGTAATAACTGCGCTGCGTAAAATGTCATCAACAGAGGTTTCTTCACCCTTTGGACGCGGCAAGTCAAACGGATTGATTTTTGCTTCCGAAGCAAGCGATACGTTAATGAACGTTCCCCCTACGGCATCAGACAACTGGCGGTATTCCATTTCAGGGTCAATGACAATAACGTCAACGCCCATCATGAGTGAGCGCAAAATTTCGAGCTTCACGGTATAACTTTTACCCGCACCCGAGGTTGCAAACACTACCGAATTTGCATTTTGCAGGGAAAAACGATCAAATAAAATGAGGGAGTTATTGTGACGATTGATACCGTACAAAATACCGTTGTCACTTGAAACGTCTGATGAAATAAACGGGAACGACGACGCAATCGGTGATGTGTTCATGTTGAACGTAATCATGAGCTCGTCATTGCACACGGGGAGCGTTGAGTTAAAGCCTTGCTCCGCCTGGTAGAAACCGCGCTTGGTGTAAATGAGCTTTGTACCGAAAATTGCTTCTATTTCTTCGGTGCGCTTGTCCAAATCTTCAATATCCTTTCCGTACACGGTTACATAAAACGCAAATTGGAAAAAGTGCTCAATTCCTTGGGTAAGATCATCACGAAGCTGCTCGATGTCTCGTAACGCGGTTTCTTGGATTGGGTCGCGGGGCTTTCCGCTGTCGTGGTCGGAGACAATTTGCGATTCGGTAATACCCACTTTGTCACGCAACTGCTTCAAAATAATCTCTGGACGGATAGGGTAAAAAAACATTCCAATATCGATAGTTCCTTTGTAGTTGATAATTGGCGATCCCCAACCAATACCCACGTAACGTGGATACGTAGTTACAAAAAGCGTGCGCAAACACTGGTCTCCGAGCTTAAGGAAGTTTGGCTGCACTTCAAACGCTGATGGCGCAATCAAATCGCGAATGGAAACGGTTCCACGGCGATACACGCGCTCTTCTTCGAGTGTTGTTTTTTCTTCGGCAAGCTTTTGGTTTTGCGCGGAGAGCTTTTTTGGAGCAACGGCAATCTTTGTTGCCTGCTGTCGCTTGAGATCCTCAATGTTAAATGCCATATGTAGGTGCTCAGGACGATTACGTCAGCTTAGATTCAATGTTGAGTTTATCTATCTCTTGGAGTGGCTGCGTTTCTCCTACCTCAGGATTATATGAATTGTAGTACAGCTCAATAAGCCCCTGCGTATCAAGGAGCGCAACCGAGAGACCCATGCTTTCAAGGCCCCCCGCAATCATTTGCGTACGCCTCGTAATGCTTTCTTTTCGTTCGCCGAACTGTTTTGCATTAAGTTTTACAATTGAAGCTGGGTAGATAGCGTTTTGGAGCTTTACAAAGAATCCTTTGCCTTTTTCGTTTCCTTGGCTTGGGTCATACGGCACAACAACAAAGAAACGCTTTTGCATGATTTCTCCCAAATCCACAAGCTCGTTGATGAATGACGTGTAATCACGAATTTGTGTTTTAAGAAGTTCGTTTGAAATGGTGTCTTCTTGTGCCTTCAGGCGCGCCAAATAACCGTCGATATTCATTTTGCGTGACTGAATGCATACCTGAAGCGGATGTTCGAGGCCATTTAAAAACTGCATGTACCCCTGAATAACTGCCTGCTGTTCGTCTTCACCTTTGAGTGCAAAGTTAATACTTGAAACCATGAGCACCATGCGCATGGTTCCGTCTTTCATAATGACAACGTTTTCTCGAACCTCGGCAATATCTAAATATCGCTGGGTAGGAGGTCCTGCTTTTGCTTTTGCAGTGGGAGTTTTTTGTTCGGCCATAGATTTTTACCCTTCAACCCCTCTCTCATCATCGCCCTTATACACACCACCGGTGTTTACCATAAGGGTAAGCTCCGAGAGACGTGATGTTTCAAGTGGGGCTTTTTGTAATTTTACCTTACGCTCAGGAAGTGCCTCTTTCTTGAGAAAAACCCTGAGATCTTGATCGTTCAGCGTTTTGTCCCATACCCGGCGACCTGGCTTTTTGATGTACTGAATAAAATTGAGCACGATGTAATGCAGCGGTTGACCGTTTACCTTTCCAAATGCGAATGCACCGCCCAAGGCCGCAACCGGAAGTCCAACCGCAACCATAGCGATGACATTTAAAAAGATTCGATAAATCAAAAACTCTGCAACAATAACCCCCACCATGATCATAAACTGGCGAAGCGTAATTGGACCAAGAATTTTTGGCTCAACGTCTAAAAATTGTGGCACGGTAAATTGTGAGCGCGACATGGGTGAAGTATAGCTTAAAAAGAAGTGTAAAGTTGGGAGTTATTAGTTATGAAGTGAGTGGATGTTATTTTTTATAAAAACTACGTCTCACTTCACGCTTTTAACTCAAAACTTCAGCCCTTCTCTAAAACCTTACTTTCTCGTTCCACTTCGACAATGCTTGCATTTCTGCGGGACCTAAACTCTCCTTTCCTTGCGAGCGCCTTCTTGCGGCAATCTCGGCAATCGCAACACCGGTATTTAATGATTCGGTCGTGAGCGCGATTGAAAGACCGGCAAGCGGGCTCTTCCGCCACGCAAGCACCCCACGAACCCGCTCGTCATAGCTTGTTTTTTGAAGCGACAACAGCAAAGCTTCCATTTTTCTCACAGCCTCTTCGGGATTTGTTGAGAGACGGCGGAAATCTGCAAGCGTCATGGTTTCAAGTTGCTCAACTGGGCCCATAAGCCTGTTCCCCGCAACAACATCCGTTACTTTTTTTGGCATTCCATCGTTTGTCGATGGCGCGACACTTCCCACCGTAAGCTCAACCTTTGCCGGTGCGGGCTTGTGGGAATCTTTTAGGAGCTCACTGAACTTTGCATCAACTCGATTTGCTTCTTGCTTCTCAAGCGCTGCTGCAGCGCTTTCGGAAAGCTTGATATCCATATCCTCAATCTTTACCAATGCATCCGTTGCAACGCGATACACCTCTTCGGCCTCGATAAGCGCCTGCATCACCGAAACAAGCGCACCGCCCTTTAGGTGATGGTCACGCTCGAGCACATCGCGCGTTTGATACTGATCACGAATACCGCGGAGCATTTTTCCTGCAACGTCTGCGAATGCTGCTGATGACATTTTTGCTTCTTCAAGACCCGCATGCGCTTTTTCAAGGGCAATATCAACCGCTTCGCTAAAAGCCGTTTTAAGTGCTTCATCCTGCATTTTCTTTGCCTTTTCGGCTTTCTTTTTTGATTGTGCATCAGGTACTTCGTTATTCGTCATACCGGACACCGAGCCCTCGACCGTTGGCCTATGGGCAAGGCCGGTATCCAACGTTCGTGGCTTAGTAACTAAAGGCGCTGGATCCCGGGTCGAGCCCGGGATGACGGAAGGCTCAACGTGACGTTCTGGGGATGAAATTACCGGAACCTCTGCTGCGACCTCGTGGGAGGGTGGGATTTCGAGGGTGGTAATGGGCAGGGCATTCGTCATCCCGGACACCGATCCGGGATCCATGGCATTTTGCTCAAGCTGAGGTTCGTTGGATTCCGGGTCGAGCCCGGAATGACGATTTTCCCCATCCGTCTTCGTCTGTTCCCCGTCCGTTGTTGCCATCCGTTTTTTCTCCGTTTCTATCCGTTCCTCTTCACTGATAATTCGTATGCCAACAACTGCCTCACTTACTGC
>JBBTSN010000003.1:0-5369 GCA_038078775.1 Patescibacteria group bacterium
TGTTGCACCGCACTTTGTGATGTGGGTGAAGAGCATGCTTGAGGAGCTGTACGGAACGAGCGCCGTTGAAACGGGTGGACTCCGCGTGATTACCACGCTTGATTATGATAAACAAATTTATGCGGAAGAGTCCGTGACCCATGGCGTTGAAACGTATGGAGAGTCCTATGGATTTACGAATGCGGGACTTCTCGCACAAGATCCGCGTACCGGGGAAATTCTTGCCATGGTTGGATCTCCTGATTTTTCTCACGAAGAAATTGGCGGTCAGGTGAACGTTACCCTTCAGCCGCTTCAGCCGGGATCCAGTATTAAACCGATTATATATGCCGCTGCTTTTGAAAAAGGCTATACGCCAAATACGATTCTTTGGGATGTAAACACCACATTTGTTACCGAAACTACGCCGTACACTCCCTTTAACTACGATGGGGGTGAACATGGCATGGTTTCTCTCCGCTCAGCACTTCAAGGATCGCTCAACATTCCAGCGGTAAAAACGCTTTATTTGGTTGGTCTTGATAATGCCATTGCCTTTGCACAACGTCTTGGCTATACCACACTCACCGATCGATCTCGTATTGGTCTTTCTATGGTTCTTGGTGGTGCGGAGGTGACGATGCTCGACCACGTGGGAGCCTATAGCGTTCTTGCAAACAATGGCGTATACCACGACTACCAAGCACTTTTGCGTGTTGAAGATTCAGACGGAAAAGAGCTTTATTCTTTTGACGAAGCAAATGTACGTGGTGAGAGTGTGCTTGATGCAAGCATCGCCGCTATTACTTCAAACGTCCTTTCGGATAACGGAGCACGAACGTATGTTTTTGGTGCATCAAACTACCTCACCCTCTCTGATCGCCCGGTTGCGGCAAAAACGGGAACAACCAACAACTATAAAGATGCGTGGACTATGGGGTACACGCCGTCACTTACTGCGGGTGTATGGGTAGGAAATGCATCAGGCACGCTCATGAAGGCAGGGGCTGACGGGTCTAAAATTGCCGCTCCTATTTGGAATGAATTCATGAAGCGTTCACTTCAGGGCACTCCCGTAGAAGGCTTTCTTACTCCCACTATTCCTACTACTGGTAAAAATATTCTTGATGGGCAGGTTGCTGCGACAACCGTCACTATTGATCGTGCATCAGGAAAGCTTGCAACCGATCGTACACCGGACTCTTACAGGGAGACGATGACCTGTGGGGAATTCCACACTATTCTCAAGTATATTGATATTTTGAATCCCCTTGGTGATGCGCCAAAAGATCCTGAAAGCGATCCGCAATATGTTGCGTGGGAGACGGGAATTCAAAACTATATCACCAACCACAATGCGAATCTCAAAGACGGCGAATCTCCTCTTGAAACCTGCACCGTTCCCACCGAAGAAGATGACGTGCACATAAAAAAGAATGAGCCGGAAATCTCGCTAAAATCACCGGACAGTAATGATTCGGTTGAAAGAAATTTTACCGTTCGTTATGAAGGAGAAACGCGTCGATCGTTTGGACGCGTAGAATTTTTGATCGACGGTACTTATGTTGGATTTAGCTCGTCTCTTGAAGAGGGCACTATTTCCCTTCCTTCTTGGGTAGGCATTGGCCGTCATACTCTTACTGCGGTTGTCTACGACGACGTTGACAACAGCGCTTCAGATGAAGTGACTCTTCATGTTGAAGATGAATCGACTTCTGGTTCAATAACCATTAGCAATCCCTTTGCAGGACAAACTATTACTAAATCTTCTGAGTTCAATATTTACACCGTTGTTGTAGAAATTCCGAGTGCCACCACACTCGCGGCACTCACACTATATTCCACGGAATTACAGACTGGGGTTACCACACCTATTGCTTCCTACGTCGCACCAAGTGCGATTCTCAGCATTCCCTGGACACTTCCGATCAATGACGGCTCCTACACCCTCTCGGCCCGCGGAACACTCATTGATGGCTCGAGTGTTGATGCACGATCGGTTACGGTGATTGTGAACTAACAAGAAGACCCTCCACCATATCGACGGGGGGTCTTTTCATAGTCTGAGCGCGGTGTTTACCATGCTATATTGAAAAAGTATTATTCTTTTCTCTCTATCGTATGGGTAGCATCTAGTTTTATTAACTGGTAGTGATTCACTATACAAAACTCCCCATCGGTGTGATGAGGAGTTTTGATTTTTACTGTCGAATTGGCATCACGATATAGAGATACTCGGTTTTTTCTTGACCATGAGGCAAGAGGATACAAGGATTCATGGCGTCGATCATTTTCATGTGAATTTTTTCGCCTTGAAGAGCCTGGGCGCCGTCAAGCAAGTAACGGAAGTTGAGCGTGACTCCGTTTGCGACGCCGGTGATTTCTGCCTCAATGGTTACTTCGTTTTCACCACGACCAATATCGTTTGCGGTGAGACGAAGGAGCTTTTCTTCGGGGCACACCTCGAAACGAACATCAAAGAGCCCATTTTTTGAGAAAAGTGCGGTTCTTTTTACTGCCTGGATGAGTGCATTGCGATCGAGAACAAGCTCGGTTGTAAATGTTTTTGGAATGATTTGTCGATAATCTGGGTAGACACCATCAATGGTACGGGAAGAAAGCTCTACCGAACCGCAGCGGAACGCGATCTGGTTATCTGTAAGCTCGATGTCGATATTCTCGGGCGCTTCTATACTTGCACGAAGAACGCTAATAATACGACGGACTTCTGCAAGGGTACGTGCCGGGATGACTACCTTGCGCTCACCGAGCGTTTCGCTTACCAAAGGAACGCTCTTTTCGCCGAGACGGTAGCTATCTGTTGCGGCAACCGTGACGGTTTTTGTATCGCCGTTAAAATGCAGGAAGGCACCTGTGAGAATTTGACGGGCCTCGCTTGTTGAAACCGCGAAAAGCGTTTGTCCAAGAGCTGCGTCAAATAATTGAGCTGGAACGGAATACACTATTCCTCCGCTTACTTTTGGGATTGCGGGAAATTCTGATGCAGCTAAACCGTGCACTTTTGTTTTAGAATTTGCACAGTGAACAGAAACCGATGTATCGAGAAGATCGAGATCAATTCGTTCGTCAGGAAGAAGGCTTACGTAATCTGCCAAAAGCTTTGCGGGAAGAGTGTAGCTTCCTGGTTGATCTACCTTTGCACGAATCATGCAGGAGACCGTGAGGTCGAGGTTTGTTGCGGTTAAGCGAACGCCCCCTACATCTGCTTGCAGAAGGATGTTGTTGAGAATGGGAAGATTGGCACTCTTTCCACTTACATGACTGGTAATGGAGAGGCCTTGGTGGAGGTTGTCTTTGGTACAAGAGAATTTCACAAAAGAGAGAAGACAAGGGTGATGGGTACAGGTTACTGAGTTTTTAACAAAGTAGACAGGTAGTAATAGTAAGGCTGTGGATGGCGGGGATAAGTTGTGACTTGTGAATAGCTACTTGAGAATATTCGCGCACATGTTGTGGATGAACTTGGTATGGGTTGGTGGATACGCTGTGGACTTCTTATGGAGGTTGCCGTGCCGGTAAAGTTTTCCTCAGTTCATCCCCCAATTTTCCACAGACCTATTCCCAAGTTATCCCAAGGGTTATCCTCATATTGTGCACACGAACAATTGCCGAACGTTATACACACAGGGGGATAACTTGTGGATAACTAGGCGCCAATGTAGAGACGTTGACGAATGAGCTCGAGGTCTTTTTGAAGCTTTTCATCACCATTTGTTATTAAATCCTTGATTTTTCCATGTGCGTGCATTGCGGTTGTGTGATCACGGCCTCCGAGTTCTGTTCCGATCGTTGGATATGAGGACGCCATTTCTTCGCGGAGAAGGTACATGATGATTTGGCGTGGGAATGCGAGGCGTTTCTCTCGGCTTTTTCCAAGAACGTCGTCAGTTCCAATATCAAAGTACTCTGCGACAATTGCGATGACTTGTTTTGGGGTGACTGTTTTCTTGATGTTTTCTGATTCAAAGCTTGCGACGATCGGTTTTACCGTTTCAAGCGTAGGTTCCATGTTGCGGAACTCATGAACGGCCATGATTTTGTTGAGTGCGCCTTCAAGTTCACGGATGTTGGAGACGATGTTTGCGGCGATGTAGTGAAGGATGTCTGAAGAAAGGTGTGTTTGTTTTTCGACACACTTTCTTTCGAGAATTGCGATGCGTGTTTCGAGGTCTGGGGTACCGACGTCCACAAGCATTCCCCACTCAAGGCGAGATTGGAGGCGTTTTTCAAGACCTGCAATAGATTTTGGAGGACGGTCTGAAGAAATGACGATTTGACGATTGTCTTGGTGAAGCGCGTTAAACGTGTGGAAAAATTCTTCCTGTGTTCCCTCTTTACCAGTGATGAATTGAATGTCGTCGATTAACAGAAGATCAACGTTGCGGTAGCGGTCTTTAAATTCCTTTCCTTTTCCTGAGCGCACTGAGTGAATGAAGTCGTTTGTGAAGTGCTCACAGGTAACGTACATGATGCGAGCGTTTTGCCACTTACGACGGATTTCATTTGCAATACCGTGGAGAAGGTGGGTTTTTCCAAGCCCGACGCCTCCGTAAATGAAGAGCGGGTTGTAGGTTCCTCCGGGATGGGCGGCAACTGCTTGTGCTGCGGCGTGTGCAAGTTCATTTTGTTTACCTACGACGAAGGTTGCGAATGTTTGTTGTGGGTTGATGGCAATGTTTCCGGTTGGCGGAGGAATTTCGATTCCACCCGTAGTAAAGCCAAGATCTGCGGCGGCGTTGCGCTGTTGTTCGAGAACAAGCGGTTGAGGGCCAGTGTTTTTTGTTTCTACACGGTACATAAGGCTGCGAACGGGTTGGTTCGTAACGTTTTCAATGGCGTTGATGATGTCTTTATGGTGGCGCTTTTCGAGCCAAGATGCGTTGATCGTATTAGGTGAGCCAATAACGACATCGCCCATGCGATATTCTGCGATGAACGTACTTGTAAACCATGTTGTAAAGTTTGCCCTGCTTAACTTGAGTTCAAGTTCAGCCAATACTGCTTGCCAGAGTTCGTGGGTATTCATAGGCACGATGTTAATCACCTTGTGGGTGGTGTGAGCGACTGCGAGGATAATACCCATTTTATCCACAGGGTACAATTCTGCAGAAGTTGGCGGAATATATGCCCAGCAGGGATAAGGTGTGGATAACTTTATTCTTTTTGTTCTTGTGTCTTTTTAGTGTTCATTAGGACTCTGGGTACTAGGGTTGGCGAATTTCAGCCAAGAAGTTGACATGGCCATGGTCGAAGCGTATGCTTTGCGTACTTTTATATGCCAAAGCGTACATACCAACCCAAGAAGCGCCGACGCGCTAAGGTTCATGGGTTCAGGCCGCGCATGAAAACCAACGACGGCCGCAACGTGC
>JBBTSN010000004.1:0-1652 GCA_038078775.1 Patescibacteria group bacterium
TTTTGCTCTACGACACAGAAGCTGTCCCCGTAGGATATGATCAAAAGCAACATGTAGAACTTGCGCGGGATCTTGCCGAACGCTTTAACCGTGATTTTGGAACTACGTTCGTTGTGCCAAAACCTGCCATTCAAAAAGAGGGCGCAAAGATTCTTGGGCTTGATGATCCTACAAAAAAAATGAGTAAGAGTGCACCGAGCGAAAAGAATTATATTTCTCTCATGGATGATGCGGATGTTATTCGTAAAAAAATTAAGTCCGCGGTGACTGATTCGATTGCTGGCGTTACGTATGATGAAGCTCGTCCCGGTGTCATGAACCTTCTTACTATGCTCGCACTTGCAACCGGCCAAGATGCTGCGTCGGTCGCCAGAAATTACGACGGCAAAGGTATGAAGGATTTGAAAGAAGATGTTGCCGAAGCACTTGTTACATTCCTCATCCCTCTTCAAACAAAGATTCGCGATCTTGTGAAAGATCGGGTGTATCTTGCGTCTGTAGTCGCTGAAGGTAACGCACGCGCTCAGGTGATTACTTCAGAAAAGGTACGCCAGGCAAAAGAAGCAATGGGACTTGTGCTTGGAAGGTAGAGTAAAAAGATGCCTGTAGTTGGGCGTCTTTTTGTATCTGTCCCATTCGTCACTATCCGTTATATCGGTAAAACACTTGCCTTTTTCTTATTTTTCAGGCACACTGCCCCCACTCAATGGCCACTTTCGCGTCCTGCGACCGTGACTGATGAGCGACCCAATCCCGCTATAGGAGAGAGATTTGCAAACCGAAACAGCTAATCGCAGCCCCTCCACCCACCCCCGCACTGCGCGCGACGGCAGCCGACTGCGCAAGGGCCAGGCGAAGCGATGCATCGCCAAGTGCCTCAACGCCGCCAGGCGCATCGGCGACCGAATGAACTTCCACGGAACGCATCTTGCGTTCAAGTCACTCATCACGCGCCTCTCCGCTTTGCGGAACGGCGTCGACTCTACGACGACGTCAGACGATCTTCTCGAACAGATCAAGATGGCACGGGGCTACCTGACCGATGCCTTGCAAATGCAAACCTGGAGCCCGGGGAACTTCGCTGTCTTCTACGAGGAGATCGGCGTCGATGTTCCGAAGTCGCTCGGGAAGATCAAGTCCCGCAAGCAGCGATTCGCGGCCCCTAAAAAGAGTCCTCACGACGAGGAAAAGGGGGCACCCACCGCAGTCGTCGATGCCCACATCCTCTTCATCACCCCTCCCACCGCCGCTCCGGACCCAGAAGCGGACGAGTTCCAGAGGGAGCTCGACGCCATGGCTGGTGGATAAACTAAACAACTGTTGAGCCTCCATGCGCCATGCCGCGTGGAGGCTCCTGGCATCCAATTCTTCCCAGAGTTTCGGCTTCACCCCCGCGACTCTGGGCTTTTCGTTTTGGGAGATTTTTGAGAAATGTTCGCCAAACTTCTTAGCGAAAGTTTGCAAAGTTTTAGAAAAAAGTGTATATTCTTGCCGCCCTTTGGGCTTTTGTTCAACCTCGTTCCGCCACTCACGTTGGAGTCTTTCTTGGATGCTTCTACGCAACTTTCCGCCTCTCATTCCCACCGGAGCTTCCTACAAACCCGCCCCCCACGGACCGCTCAGGCGACGAATCCTGTCTTTAACCTTATCGC
>JBBTSN010000005.1:0-5200 GCA_038078775.1 Patescibacteria group bacterium
AATTACCAATCCTGCATGCTCAAGTTCCGCTTTATACGTATTATTAAACTCATAACGATGACGATGTCGTTCAGAAATGTGATCCGCTGCATACGCAGCGTGCGCAATGGTTCCCTTTTTCACATTGCACGCGTACGAACCTAGGCGCAGCGTTCCACCCATTCCCGTACGCTTCAGCTTTGCATCCTGTCCGTGCATCAGGTGAATGACCGGGTGCGCACTCTTTGCGTTAATCTCCTGCGTATGTGCATCTTTCCAGCCAAGTTCGTTTCTTGCGAATTCAATCACCGCACACTGCATGCCATAACACAATCCAAAGTACGGAATCTTATTCTTTCGTACAAAGTTAATTGCTGCAATTTTTCCCTCAATACCTCGCGAACCAAAACCTCCCGGAATAAGAATGCCGTCGTAATTCAAAAGTTCTTTGAGTGCTTTTGGATCTTTTTCGTATGCCTCCGCATTTAACCATTCGATTATTGGCTTTGCTTGTTGCGACCACGCTGCGTGTTTAATCGCCTCGAGTACCGAAAGATATGCATCGGAAAGCAAAAAGTCTCCGGTTGAAAAGTACTTCCCCACAACACCAATGCGCACTTCCTTTTTTGGAGAAGTGATCGTGGTAAACATTTTTTTCCAAGCCGTGAGATCTGGAACCTTTTTTCGTTTTCCAAAAGATTTGAGCACGGTGTCTGCAAAGCCCTGTTCTTCAAAAACAAATGGAACTTCGTAAATAGAACGCACATTAGGTGCGGCAATAATATGATTTGCTGTAACTCCACAAAAACGGCTGAGCTTCTCTCTTCGCGGAGTATCAAGCGCCGCCTCAGAGCGACAAATAAGAAAATCGGGCGTAATCCCCACGCGATTCATTTCACGCACGGCGTGCTGCGTGGGCTTTGTCTTCATTTCACCAATAGAAGGAGGAACTGGCAAATAACTTACGAGAACACTCCGGACATGTTTTGGATCATGGAGATACATCATGCGCAGTGCTTCGAGAAAAAGAATGTTTTCATACTCCCCCACCGTTCCTCCAATTTCAATGAGCGTAAAATCTGCTTTTGCATCTTTTGCTGCACGTTCAATACGCGCAATAACCTCCTCCGGAACACGCGGCACTACTTCAACACACTTCCCTCCATATTCTCCTCGTCGCTCTCGCTCAATAACCGATAAGTAAATGCGACCCGTGGTCATGTAATTCTTCTTGGTGATGTTGATATCCAAAAAGCGTTCGTAGTTTCCTATGTCTTGATCGGTCTCGTCGCCATCAATGGTTACAAACACCTCGCCGTGCTCAACCGGGTTCATGGTCCCTGCATCCACGTTTACATACGGGTCAATTTTCATAGCCGTAACGGTATAGCCCCGAGCCCGCAACAGTAGCCCCAATGACGCCGTTGATGTTCCCTTTCCTACTCCGCTCATCACTCCGCCTACGACAAAGATGTAGTTGTGTTCCATAATTGGATAGGATTTAAGATAAGATACGGAAAACGTACAGACGGCAGACAACAGACGGCAGACGTTCACTATCTTTTATCTGCTGTCTGCTATCTTCTATCCTCGCTAATATATTCATCATAAGCCTCATACATTATACGTTCATTTCCTTACTCGACTTTGATACGTTCAACACCACTCCCACGGCAGTCATAGAAATCGCGAGCGCGGTTCCTCCGTAGCTCACAAAAGGAAGCGGAACGCCGGTAAGCGGCAACAGCGCCACCATTGCCCCAATGTTCACAAACGCCTGAATTCCGAGCCACGCCATAACGCCCACCACAAGGTACGTTCCAAAAGAATCCGGCGCACGCTCGGCAATCACCAAGCCCCTAAAGAGCATTGCGACATACAACACCACAAATGCTGAAGTAAGGAGGAATCCAAGTTCTTCGGCAATTACCGCAAAAATACTGTCTCCTGCAACTTCCGGAAGATATTGGAACTTTTGCAAGCTATGCCCATAGCCTCTTCCAAAAATTCCCCCCGAGCCAACCGCAAGAAGTGCTTGGTTAATTTGATAGCCCGAGCCTTGTTTATCGAGCTCCGGATGCAAAAAGGCCGTAAGGCGTTCTGCGCGATACGGAGAGATGGTAAACAGCAACCAAAGTAACGCCGCGCCCGCAATACCAAAAAATGCAAAGTACTTCATGGGAGCGCCCGCTACGAAATACACGGCGAGTGCCATCATCACAATAATGCCCATGGTTCCGGTGTCAGGCTGTAGGAGCAGGAGGAGCATAATCGCGCCGAGTACCACCAAGAACGGTAATAGGCCCTTTGTGGCGTCTTGTACGTTCTTTCCCATCGAACCCTCAAGCCATGCTGCTAGGTAAACGAGGAACGTAAACTTTACGAGCTCTGAAGGCTGAAAAGAAAAAAGCCCGAGTGAAATCCAGCTGTGTGATCCTTTGATTTCAATCCCCAAACCAGGAACGAATACGATCAGCAAAAGAAAAATTGATATCGCGAGCATGGGGAGTGCAAACTTTCGGTAGGACTGGTGCGGGACAAGATACGCGATTAAAAAGCCAACGATTCCCGGAAGGACTCCGAAAAGAAGCTGGTGCACTAAGAAGTAATACCCATTTCCGTAAAAACGATCAAACCCGAGCGGCCAAGATGCTGATGCAAGCATAAGAAGCCCAAACACCAACACACCCGCAAAGAGAAGTGCGAACATCTTGTCTCCCGCAAATCGCATTCCTCCAGGTGCGTGCATACAACCTACCGCGTCAAAAATCCGTAATCAATAAATGCGAGTGCAAGACCAATACCCGCCCCCATCCACCCCAGTACCCAAAAACGCATCACCACCTTTGGCTCAGGCCAGCCCTTCGCCTCGAAGTGATGGTGAATAGGCGCGATGACAAATACCTTTCGTTTAAAAAGTTTTTTTGACCCAATTTGAATAAATGTCGTAAGTGATTCTGCAACAAATACGCATCCGATAATCGGCAATAAGAATGCGGAGTTTGTGAGCATCGCCACAACGCCGAGCGTTACACCTAAACTCATTGCGCCCGTATCTCCCATAATGAAACGAGCGGGGTAAATATTGAACCAAAGGAATGCAAGAATCGTTCCTACAATTACCGCGCAAAATGCCGCTAAGTCAAAACGACCCTGCATGAGCGCAATAATTGCGTACGCCGCAAACGCCGTTGCAAGCGTTCCCCCTGCGAGGCCATCGAGACCATCGGTTTGATTCACCGAAAATGATGTAGCAACAATCACCGCAACAAAAAACGGTACATACAACCATCCCATGACCACGTCACCATGGAGCGGAATGTGCAGCGTGTCCCAACCGAGCTTTACGTAAAACCACCATGCACCAATGAGCGCGAGTACGGTGTAGATAATTAAGCGATGCGAAATGCGAATGCCTCCCCCGTGCGGACCGATTTTGAATACGTTAAATATATCGTCAGCAACACCTACAAGACCCGCCAAAAAAAGTGCCGCAAGCGGGAGCCAGGTCTGTGCACGAGAGAAAAAGTTGAGCTCAGCCAATACACTATCTGGAGCGATCCAGGCAATCGCCGCAAAGAGCAACGCAATAACTCCGGTGGTCACCCACATGAGCAAGCCGCCCATAGTGGGAACGCCTGCTTTCTTTTTATGAAGCTCGGCAAACATGGGCGCAGTTACTGCGCTTCGAATGCTCTTGCCCATGCGATATTTATAGAGCAGGTGCGTGAGCAGGGGCGTCCACGCAACGGCCAACATAAAACCAAGCGTTGCAAGAATCAACAGTTTTGAAAAGACAAATACATCAACCATACGCGATATTAATAAGCACAATACGAACCAGAGCCATAAGCGTAAGAATACCCACAAACAGGGTTGCGCTCCACGTCGCAAGCGCAAGCATAGGACGCTTTTTAAGAAGCGTCGCTGCAAAAAGCGCGTTCACGAGAGCGATCGCTAATGAAAGAACCACTACCTCAAACAGCATCCACCACGGACCAAAGGCATCAATGCCTACGTAAATATTGTAGTGAAGAGGAACGCTATCTCGACCGTACACCAGCGGCAAAATACGCCAACATAAGAGAACCGTCCCTAATACCCAAGAAATACCAAACACCCACGTCGCTATTTTTCTTACGACGGGAAGGAGCTCTTCTTCAAGGACGGGTTGCGATTTTTGTTGTGCCACAGATCGTAATCTATTGTACCGCACGCACGAGACGGATTTCTGGTATTGCACGCACAAGTGCAACCTCAACCCCTTCTTTTAGCGTAATCCCCGACAATCCACACCCCGCACAAGTGCCAAGTAAACGAACAACCACCTCCCCCGTTTCGGGCGTACAAGACACCAATTCAATGCCTCCTGCATGCAGTTTTAGGGCTATTTCTACGCTTTTGAGTACCTCGCGAATACGTGATTCCATAGGGTTTATTGGTTAAAATGGTTAAATGGTTTCTGTGAGCAGCGAGAACATAACATTTTAACCATCTTAACCACCTTAACCTCCCTTATCCATCCCCACTATATTACCCCCTTCCCTTGACCTCTACAATCCTTTTCTGGTATTCTTTTCCACGTTTCCAGCAAACGCTGGCCCAATTATTTATCTTCTATGGCACATAAGTTAGCCCAAGGATCTACAAGAAATGGTCGCGATTCGCAGCCTAAACGTCTCGGCGTGAAGCGCGCTGACGGTCAAACCATCACCACCGGTCAAATCATCGTTCGTCAGCGTGGCACAAAAATCCACCCTGGAAAGAACGTTGGCGTTGGAACCGACTACACGCTCTTTGCCCTCAAAGACGGCGTAATCAGCTTCAAGAAGCGCAAGTCCCCCAACTTCGTTGGTGCACTCAAGCTCCGCACCTACGTTTCTGTGAACTAAATAAAAAATCGAGATTCGTAAGAGTCTCGATTTTGTTTTTACTCAATGAGCTCATCGTGACTCAGGTATAAGAATGAGGAATCTCTTCGACAGTATTCCAAGCTACCGACACGAGTAAGTATTGCACATTTAAAGTACCTAAGTTTTTTTGCGAATACGGAACACGAACTGATTGTCCGCACCCCACCTATCCATCGGCCACGCCCAACCCCCACCCAACCACGCATCACCGTGACCACGATCCACGTAGAACACGTTCGGGCCGCCACCACGACCAGCAATTGGCTCCATACCGATACGAATATATTCATTCATTGGTTGGTTCGCAT
>JBBTSN010000006.1:0-10138 GCA_038078775.1 Patescibacteria group bacterium
ATCCTCCATATAGTTTTTTGGAAGCGTATTTTCTCGCCGCTCTTTTTGTGGTGTTTGGTGCTATGGGAGGATTTGAATGGGGGTTTTGCTGTTTAGTGCTCCAAGCAGTAGTTGCGTTGTTGTTTCGTGATGCGGTGTATTCTGCGAGTTTGCTTTTGGTGGTTGCATGTGTATGGTATGTAGGAGTAACGCTTCTTGCGGTACATGGCTCCCGTGTGCTTATGGGTATTGCTGCCGGAGTCTTGTTCGTAGGACTTTTACTTGAGCGCATTCCCACATTTACGTTTCAACACTGGTTACTTTTTTTCGCACTTTTTCTTCTCGAAGTTTCAAGCATGTATTTAGCTGGGAATGTTCTTCGAGGAAGGTGGTTTTCTCCGTATGCGTGAAAAAAGATCTCTTTTTGGAAATGAAATACACGAAGAGTTGCTTCCTGAACTCGAGCATTCGTTTGTTGATATTGAGGAAGGTGAACAGTTGCTTACGTCAGAAGCCCCCCGGCGTCGTGAGCGTTTTCGGAGGCGCTTGGGGGTCGTTGTGTGTGTGGTGGTGTTCTTTTTTATGGGTGTGCGTTTGGCTGAGCTTCAAGTTATTGAGGGAGATGCGCTTCGTTTGGTTGCTGACCAAAATCGTTTGCAGAGTATTGTTGACGTTGCGCATCGGGGAAGATTGTATGATCGCAATGGCGTTGTGCTTGCACAGAATGATCCGGACTATCGCTTTTTGGCGTATACCAATGTTCTTCCTATCGAAGAAGATGCACTCAAGGCATCCTTTGCGTCGCTTATTATTTCTTGTAGTCTTTCTTCTGATGATTTAGTTGCGCGAGTGAGTGAAGCACGTATACAAGAAGAAACTGAATTTATTCTTGCAGAGCATCTTTCTTCTTCTTGCGCGCTCATGTATTTATCTGAAGCCGAGCTTCCTTTCGGTGTGCGCATTGAGGTAAATGAACGTCGTTTCTATATCACCAACAAGATTCCTTCGCTTTCTCATGTGCTTGGGTATACGTCCGGACTCTCTGAGGAAGAGTATGCGGACAAAAAGGCTTTTGGATATCGACCTTTTGATACGATAGGAAAACTGGGTATTGAGCGTTTGTTTGAAAGTCAATTGCGTGGAAAGAATGGGGAAACACTTGTTGAAGTTGATGCGCAAGGAGGCGTGCTTCGTACCCTTTTGCAACAAGATCCTTTGGAGGGAGAGGACCTTCTTCTTTCGCTTGATGCAAGTTTGCACGCTAAAATTGAACAGGTTATCGCGGATAAGCTTGTGGGAGCCCCGGTGCAACGTGCATCGGTTGTGATGATGAATCCAAATACAGGTGAGGTTCTCGCCATGGTCTCGTATCCTTCGTTTGATGCCAATCTTTTTGTACAGGGTATTGATCAAGTAACCTATGATGCACTCGTGAATGACCCGAACGCTCCGTTGTTTAATCGAACCATCGGAAGCTCGTATCCGGCTGGCTCTACGATTAAAATTCTTTATGCTGCAGGAGCGTTGACTGACGGCATCATTACACCGCAAACCACATTTGTTTCGGTGGGTGGATTGTGGCTTGGAAATCGGTTTTTTCCAGATTGGCGTGGGGGAGGACACGGAGTAACAAACGTGTACCACGCGATTGCTGATTCGGTGAACACGTTCTTTTATGCTATTGGAGGAGGTGCGGGAGACTTTGAGGGCATGGGCATTGAACGATTGATGGATTGGGCACGGACGTTTGGGCTTGGTTCAGAAACAGGAATTGGTCTTTCGGGAGAATCGGAAGGATTTCTTCCTTCAAAAATGTGGAAAGAAGAAGCAAAGGGTGAGCCTTGGTACATTGGAGATACGTATAACGTTGCCATTGGTCAAGGGGATGTTCTTGTAAATCCTTTGCAAATTGCTCGGGTTACTTCGGCGATTGCGAATGGGGGGGATTTAGTTACGCCGGTTCTACTTAAAGATGCGCAAGGGGAGCGTACAAATATTGTTGCGCCTGATGTTGTAGAAATTGTGCAGCAAGGTATGCGAGATACGGTGCTTTTTGGTACCGCGCGATCGTTTCAAAATCTTCCGGTAACATCCGCTGGAAAAACAGGAACGGCGCAGTGGTCTTCGGTGTATGCGGATCACTCCTGGTTTACGGGTTTTGCACCGTATGAAGATCCTGAGGTAGTTATTACGGTCATGGGTGAGCAGGGGGGAGAATTTTCGCTTGCGTCTCCCATTGCTCATGATATTTTGATGTGGTATTTTTCGCGGGAGTAAAATGAGAAGATTTAAGAATAAAAATCTTTATAACTTATGAAAATTTACTTTGCCGGATCAATTCGAGGAGGCCGCGATGACAAGGAGCTTTACCTTGAAATTATTAACTTGCTTGGAAAATATGGGAAAGTTTTAACTGAGCACATCGGCGACAAAACTTTGTCGGCTATGGGCGAAGATGGCCCAACTGATGAGTATATTTATGAGCGCGATATGGCTTGGCTCAATGAAGCTGGCGTTGTTGTTGCCGAAGTAACCACGCCGAGTTTAGGTGTGGGTTATGAGATTAGAAAAATGGAAAATAATAAGCCCGTACTCTGTCTTTACAGAGAACAAGACGGCAAAAGAATTTCGGCGATGATAGGTGGAAATAAAAATGTTAAAATCGAAAAATATCAAACTGTAGATGATTTGGGGCCAGTATTGGAAACTTTTTTCAAACAACTATGACTATGGGTTGCGCACCTTTCAAAAATTGTCGGTGATGTTGATAAAAATGCTTTTTCCCGATCCGGCCCAGATGTTTACAGGGGTTTTTGAATGTGTTATAGTGTTTCAGATATCAATAAACGTCGCTTTGCTCAGGCAAGCGTCGTTTTCTTTCTTGGCCGAAGGCCAATCCGCCTCTGGCGGATGCGTAACTTGATAACCATCTTATGGAAAACAAAATCACTTACGTTTCTGCTGAGGCTCTCGCAGAACTTAAACAAGAATTAGAAAATCGCGTAAAAGTACTTCGCCCGGAAATTGCGGCGAAGATTTCGGATGCCCGAGAAATGGGCGATCTTTCAGAAAACTTTGCGTATCACGAAGCGCGTGAACAGCAAGGACAAAATGAAACGCGCGTTACCGATCTTCAGCAAATGTTGCTTGATGTTGTAGTTGTCGATGCACAGCATGGCGGTTCAATTGCGCTTGGGTCCACGTTTATCGTTTCCGTAAAGGGAATGGAAAAGACGTATTCTCTTGTTGGTGAAAATGAAGCAAGTCCTATGGACGGCCGCATTAGCAACATGTCTCCCCTTGGTTTGGCGTTTATGGGTCGTAAGGAAGGCGATGTTGTAAAAGTAGAAGTTCCTTCGGGAATGATGGAGTATACGATTGTGAAGGTAAAATAGGTTGGGGAAGTGTGAAGTTGGGGGTTAAGAGTTTGAAGTGAAAGGTAGTTTTAGATAAGAGAAACGGATGGCGTGATGGCTGTCTGTTTTTATTTTCGCTCACCGGTGGAGAATGTACGATTTTGTTGGGGGTTTTAAATATTTATTTTTCGGCCTTCCCCTGATAACTCCCCATTTTTTGGCGGGATTATTTTTGTTATTCCACATGCCGAGTCTTACGGGCCCGTGGGGTTAATGGTTAACCTACTAGGCTTGTCATCTCGGAGATGCCGGTTCAAATCCGGTCGGGTCCACCAGGAGAGTATTGTCACGGGCTATGTAAAACGCAAAGACTCGGCACCAACTTATCCCATTGAAAGGTGGGATTTGGTTTCCGCAAGATTTTCTTTTACAATTAAGCAATATGTCCACGATCGCGATATTTGGTTCGTTTGATGGATTGCATCCGGGGCATGAGTATCTTTTGGCTGAGGCGGCAAAGTGCGGGGAGGTGTTGGTTATTTTGGCGCAGGATGACGTGATTTGGAGGTTGAAGCATCGAGAGCCGCATGAGGGGTTTGAAATGCGGCAGAAGGCCTTACAAGGGCAATCGGAGGTGAGCAAAGTAGTGCCGAGTGATGCGGGGGAGGGGGAGTATTTGGTTGTTTTGCGAGAGAGGCCGGATATTGTGGGGTTTGGCTATGACCAACAGGAGCTTCAGGAAAACTTCTTGGCATGGAAAGAAAAAACCGGGTACCATTGTTTGGTGGTGACTTTTTCACCGTTTCGGGCTGATGTGTATAAGACTTCTTTACTTAAGAAGTAGGCTAGTTGTGCGAGAAGGCTAGGTAAAGACTCGTTGTAAAAAGTTTTTCACGCCTTACAACTTCCCAACTTTCCGCCAGAGGCGGATCCGCCTCTGGCGGACATAACTTCCCCATATGATTGATCTCAAATTCCTTCGTGAACAAACCGACCGTCTTAAGGAAATCTGCCGTCAAAAAAACGTCTCTCTTGATATTGACCATATTCTTGCGTTTGACACCAAGCGCCGTGAGCTTTCGGGTAAGCTTGATGATCTTAATCGTCTCCGTAATGACGCGGCAAAGAATAAGGACATTGAAGCAGGGAAGCGCTTGAAGCAGGAGGGCATTGCTCTTGAGGCTGAACTTGCAACGGTAACTACTGAACTTGATCCGCTTCTTTTGAAAATTCCTAATCCTCCTTCTGATGACACTCCTGTTGGAAAAGATGACTCGGAGAATGTGGTTATTCGTAAGGTGGGAGAGCCGAAAGCTTTTTCCTTTACCCCAAAAGAACATTTTGAATTGGGGGAGGCGCTTGGGATGATTGATACAAAACGTGGTGCTGATGTTGCGGGCGCACGTTTTAGTTACTTGAAAGGTGATTTGGCGTTGCTTCAGAATGCCATGCATCAATTTACGCTTTCTGTTTTGACGAGTGAAGAAACGTTGAAAGGTATTATTGAAAAAGCGGGGCTCTCGGTTTCTGCAAAGCCTTTTGTTCCGGTTGTGCCGCCGTTGTTTATTCGTCCTGAGGTATTCCAGCGTATGGCGCGTTTAGAACCGCGTGATGAGCGCTATCACATTGAGTCTGATGACCTGTATCTCATTGGAAGCGCAGAGCATACACTTGGGCCTTTGCATATGGATGAAGTGATAAAAGAAAGTGACCTTCCCTTGCGCTACACCGCGTTTACCTCAGCATTTCGTCGTGAGGCTGGATCGTATGGAAAAGACATGCGCGGTATTATTCGTTTGCATCAGTTTGAGAAGATGGAGATGGAATCTTTTACGACGCAAGAATCTGGTTTGGAAGAACAAAACTTCCTTGTTGCTATTCAGGAATATCTTACGGCGCAGCTTGGGTTGCCGTATCAGGTAGTTATGACGTGTACCGGTGATCAGGGAGATCCTGACGCTCGTCATCTTGACGTTGAAACGTGGATGCCTGGACAAGGAAAATATCGCGAAACGCATTCTGCAGATTTAATGACTGACTATCAAACGCGTCGTTTGGGAACCAAAGTAAAGCGTGTTGATGGGAAGAGTGATTTTGCATGCACGAACGATGCAACCGCTTTTGCAGGCCGCACGCTTGTGGCGATTATGGAAAATTATCAACAAGAAGATGGAACAATTGTTGTTCCCGAAGTTTTGAAGAAGTGGATGGGGAAAGAAGTAATGGGATATGCCACGCACCTGGGTTGAAATATCGCGTGAAGCACTCCAAAGAAATATCGATGGCATCAAAAATATTCTTGAGCCGGGTGTTGTGTTTTGTGCGGTTGTTAAATCATTGGCGTATGGTCACGGTACGAAAGAGGTGGTAACCGTGTGTTTGGAGGAGGGGATTACGCATTTTGGCGTTGATACGGTTTCTGAGGCAGAAGATATTCGTGATCTTGCAGGAAATGAGGCAACGATTTTTATTATGGGTGTGCAAATGCCCGATGAGTACGAGCGTGTTATTACGGTGCGTGCAATTCAAACGGTTTCATCTTCTGAGGAAATTGTTGCCCTCGGAGCTCTTGCAAAGCGCTTGGGCATTCCTGTTCAGGTAACGTTTGAAATTGAGACAGGGTTGCATCGTTTAGGCGCTCAAGAGCGTGTGGTACATGCCATGCTTCGTGCGGCGCGTGAATGGAAAGGCTGGGTGTTTGTGCAGTCGATCGCATCGCATTTTGCAAGTAGTGAAGTTACTGCAGCACAGTGGGAAACGAAGCATCAGAATACAGTGTTTTACGACGCAATTACTTGGTTAAAAAATGAGGGTATTGAAGCCCCCTATCTTCATATCGCGTGTTCGGCTGCTGCACTTCTTGAGCCGCAGATGCAGCACACACTTATCCGAGCGGGAATCATACTTTACGGTCTTTGGCCTTCTTCGGACGTTCGTCGGCAAGGGACTCTTGGTAAGCGACACATTCAGCTCACGCCCGCGTTGAGTTGGAAAACACATCTTGTACACATTCAGGATATCCCCCCGGGTGCTGCAGTGGGTTATGAGGGTACATTTACCGCGAATCGTCCTATGCGTATTGGGGTGCTTCCGGTTGGATACTACGATGGGTTTGATCGTCGTGCGGCTTCGCAGGGTTTTGTAGTGGTTCGCGGGTCACGATGCCCTATTGTGGGGCGTATTTGTATGAATATGTGCATGATTGATATTGGCGGCGCTCCTGCGGGCACGAGGGTAGGGGATACGGTTACGCTGATTGGTCGCGATGGTCTTGGAACGGTAACTGCAGATGAGTGGGCACAGGCCTGGGGAACCATTCATTACGAGGTAGTAACACGTATTTCGCACCATATTCCGCGCGTGCTTGTATAATGCCCGCATGAGCAAACCGTTTCTTCAACGACTTCATGCCAAGGTGTACGCGGCCTCTTGGAAGAACCCACTTTTTGCTGATCCAAAAGTAAAAGAACGTTCTTCTGAGCGTTTGCGATATGTTGCGTATTCACTCCTGGTGATTGTTTCTTGCATTGCTTTTTTTTCTGGATTGTTTTGGTTTGGTACGCAGCAACGTTTTGTGATTAACGATGTGCAAGTCGAAGGTATGCGTTCTCTTCCGAATAAGAAAATCGCTCTTCACGTTCTTCAAACGTCTCTTGCATGCGAATACTTTTTTGCGCCGTGTCTCTATAAGTGGAATATTTCGCGTGCGGATATTCCTGATGTACTGCAGGGTGTGTATAGTCTCGAGCAAGTGACAGTATCCACGAATGAGCATCTGCTTCTTGTGCAGCTTCGCGAGGCGGTGACGATGATTCCGGTGCGGATTGGCAAACAAGTATGGTTTGCAACGCAGTCGGGTGTTCTCCAATCCCTTGCAACTGCTGATGACATTGCTGCGGGTATTATTATTCCCGCAGATGCGTATACCGAGATTGATGCTTCGGAGGTTGTTGAAGAGGGGATTGTGGGTATGCAGGTTGTTGATGCGGAAGTGTTCCGTTCTATCGCAGCGTATAAAAAAGCATTTGTTGCACAGGGAATTCCTGTAACATCATTTGCGCTTACTCATGATGCGGGGAAGGTGATTGCGTACACACAGGGCGGATTTGCCGTATACTTCACTCCTTGGGAAGATGCAGACACTCAGGTGCGACGGTTAATGAACGTTCTCGCACAAGCTACGCCTCAATCTTATGCAGATATTCGTTTTGGTGAGCGTATTTATGTGAAGTAAGCGTGGCCCTGTCATCACTTCCTAACTTCATAACTTCCGCCAGAGGCGGATCCGCCTCTGGCGGACATAACTTCCCAAACATATGCCCCATGAACTCACTGGCAAGAAAGCACCACATTTTGCGACGCAAGATCAACATAATAAACTTCAATCACTTTCCGACTATCACGGCAAATGGATAATTCTTTACTTCTACCCAAAGGACATGACTCCTGGTTGTACCGTTGAGGCATGTAGCTTCCGCGATAGCCTTGAACGTATTCTTGCAAAGGGCGCGGTCGTTCTTGGTGTCTCTGGAGACTCTGTAAAGCGTCATGCAAAGTTTGCGGAAACTGAGCGACTCTCGTTTCCTCTTCTTGCTGACGAGGATAAGAAGATTTGTGAAGCGTATGGCGCGATCGGTAAAAAGAAATTTATGGGCCGCGAATATGTAGGCATCTTCCGAAACACGTACCTTATCAATCCCGAAGGCGTTGTAGTAAAGGTATATGAGAATGTAAAGCCTGCAGGGCACGTTGATGAGATTCTCAAAGATCTTGCGGAGATGGCAAAATAAGGTGAGGCGTTTAAACGCCCTAGGTTGATTTAGGGCTACCAATACACCTCTTAATACAAAATCGAAAACGAGGCGCTCTTGTGTGAGGCCTCGTTTTGTTTTCAGTATGTATTCCCTAGGCTCAGAAAGGGGAGGGCATGTATTCTAATACATGCCAAAGTCTTTTCTTATACTGCCCTGGCTAATGTATGCAGAGATCTCTATTTTCACCTTGCACTTAAAACAAGGTGAATATTCATAAGAGTGATCATGTGGCCATTCATTGCATTCGAACTTATTTCTTGATGCCTGAGAGGAGGGGAGTTCTTTCGTTCCTCATGCGTAGGGGGTTTACTTGGTTGTTCTAGGGTTATAAAACGCTTTCCATTGCGTCGCACAATATATCATTTACGACACATAGCCTGTTTCTTCCAGTAACCATCGGAGAATCCACGCAACCCACATGCGCTACCCTTTCGTAACCAAGGAATTTCTTACATCGCTTTCAGTATGTACCATTTCATTGGCAGGTTTCTGTTCGCTCATAGATTGCCTGTCCTGCAGATCATGTAGTTGCCGATGGTTATCCGCTTCTCCTTTGCTACCTATGCCAATACCGCAGAACTCACGACGCATTTAAACGCCCTAGGTTGATTTAGGGCTACCAATACACCTCTTAATACAAAATCGAAAACGAGGCGCTCTTGTGTGAGGCCTCGTTTCATTCTTTATGGAAGGTATTTGAATGGATCAACTGGAATTCCATCTTCGCGAACTTCAAAGTGCAAGTGTGGTCCTGTTGAGAATCCTGCACCTGGAGAACCTGCACGACCTCCAGAGAGACCGATGACTTCGCCGCGCGCTACATACTGGTCCTGAACTACGTCGAGACGTGACATGTGCGCATATAACGTTGCCATACCATTTGCATGGATGATCATGACGTAGTTGCCGTACATGCGGCCGGTCTTTGCCCATGCAACAATGCCTGGTGCCGCCGCTTCAACTGCGGTGCCTTGTGCTACAGCGATATCGAGTCCGGAGTGTTCAAAGAGATTTCTGAATGGATATGTTGGGTCGTGAAATACTGCGGTAATGGTTCCAGAAAGCGGCCAAGAGATTACTGTGCTTCCGGTGTTTGATGCGTCTTCGCTTGCAAGACGTTCGTCGATGTTATCTTGGAGCTCTCCAATACGTGCGGCAACTGCTTGCTGCTCTTGCCTGAGCTCACCCAATAATGCGCGGTACTCGTTTTCTGACTCTTGAGTCTCGCTCATGAGCACGATTTTTGCGTTCTTGGTCGTATCCAAAGCATCTGCTTTATTTCGTAACTCTTCCTCAAGATCCGTAAGCGTTGCAAGTTTTTCCCCACGCTCTGCTTCTTGCTCAGTAAGCGTTGCGCGCGTGTCTTGTGTTGAGGCTAAGGCCTTCTGAAGATCGGTATTCATGTCTGCAAGCTGAGATGCGGCTCTGAATACGTCTCCGAAATCGTGTGCGCCAATCACTACCTCAAGTGGCCCGCCACGCATGTCTTGCTTGTGAAGCGCAAAAAGAACGTCTTCAAGTGACGCTTGCTGCGTTACAAGCTCCGCATGCGCAGCCACTCGTTGACTTCGATCGACGCGGCGATTGCCCGCTGGGCCCTCTTGAAGCACCCGTTCTACCAGGCCTGGACCTTGGGGACGCTCTCGCGCGCGGCGCTCAAGCGCTACGCGCGCGACTATTACCCGTTCGTCGCGCGGTTTCCGCGGCTCGTGAGCGCGCTGCACTCGCGCGTGGACGACCTCGGGACGCGCCAGCTCCTGCTCGAGAACCTGATCGACGAGGAACGCGGCGACTCGCCCCACCCCGAGCTGTGGCTGCGGTTCGCCGAGGGCGTCGGGGTCGGGCGGGCCGATCTCGATGAATCGCCGGACGCCATGGCGCCGTCGGTAAAGAGACTCGTCGGCGACTACGAGCGGCTCGCGCGCGAGGCCCCGGTCGCGGCGGCGCTCGCGGCGCTGTACGCCTACGAGTCGCAGATCCCCGAGGTTG
>JBBTSN010000007.1:0-1656 GCA_038078775.1 Patescibacteria group bacterium
AAGCCGGCGGCGGCTGGGTGAACGATTCTGAACCGGAAGCCGAATTTCAGGAAACGGTGAACAAGAGCAAGGCCATGCTCAAAGCCGTGGCCCTGGCGGAGACGTTTGGGAAAAGTTAAGAATTTGGCAGTAGGAATTCGTCGTAGTAATCAGGATTTAGGTTCACAAATAGGTTGCTTGGCAAACCCATTAACCACCGATGACACACACGCTGTTTGACCTGCTTGAAAATACCGGCTTACTAAAAGGTGATAAAGTCAATCGTGACGCAGTTTCTAGCACGAAACAATCAGAGCTTTTAGACATAGCCACGCAGGCTGGTGATCTCACAAGCGCTGCTTCAATCGGCACTGCAAATTCGATCTATACCCATACGGCATCCCTTTCACTCAGCGGAGGTCCGTGGCCTTGTTCTGGAATGAAATGCAGGCTGAGTAAAGCCCACGAACTCGCCCAGTTCGCAGCTTTTTATAGTGAGCGTGTGTTCATTAACAATGGGCTGGCAAGCCTCGCAAGAGGCAGCAAAAATAGCCCCACCTCGAACATCCAGCGTGGTTTTCTTCGTGAGCTCGAGATCATCGCAGTTTTACGCCCATTGATTGAGGCGGGGATAATTGTCCCTGTAGCTACACCGCCGCGCCTTTGTTTCCATTGCCTTGGTAAATCTGCTCTATCTGAGGAGGATCGTTCTAAATTTGACCGCTCCCTCAAGAAGTTGAGCCGAAGGTTTGCAAACGAGACAGAAATCACCCTCGAATACGACAGCGACAAGCGTCTGCAGCTTCATATTACGGGAAACGAGGAACTTGTGGAGCACGGTAGCATGTGGCGTAACAGAAAAGATTTAGCGAAACAGGTTGCTGAAAATAAGGGACTCCTGAAGAAACTCACCGCCAACGGAGTGGCAAAATTACCTCGAAGCTTACGAGAGCGGCTAGAGGTCGATAAAGAGTTTGCACATATTTGGTTTAGCAATATTGGTTTTGAAATGGGGGTTTCACAGTGCCTGAAAACAAGTGTGGTCACGAGCAAACCGTTAGAAGTTGACATACTTAGTGATTTTTTCAGCAGCAGCAGTATAAACAGGAGAAACGCATTAATCCAACGCCACCTCACTTGCATGGTTCCATTTCTAGATGCGATTACCCCAACAGAACTTCTCGCAATGCGAAACGGTGAGGCCGATGCCTTCATTTCATTTAGGCATACATTTGCCAAAGCTATTGATGAACATTTGAAATCAAAAGCAGGACAAATAACCGAAGCAGACGCCAAGGCAATTTTTCATGATGTCATCGAACCTGAATTGGCTCGGATGAACCGAAAGGTTGTCTCTGCAAGCAAATCCATTTTACGGAAATCGGGCGCAGGTTTAATGGGGTGGGCAGCGGCGATTTCTGCCGGACTTTATTTTGGCGTCGTAGAATCGAGTTTAATCTCAGCTGCAAGAGCATTGGGACTTACCAAAGTAGCTGCAGATTTGGCTACTGGACTTATGGCGTCCTCTGGAGAGGAAGCCATCCGCAATGAAAACATGTACTTTCTTTGGAAAGTGCGACACCGCGCCGGGCAAGACTGAGAGGCGTCCGAAGATCCGCGCGATGCAGATCATCGCCGACCTCGAAGGCACGACGCGCGGGCCGTATGGCGGATGCG
>JBBTSN010000008.1:0-1229 GCA_038078775.1 Patescibacteria group bacterium
TAAGTTTTCAATGCGTTTTACGAAGGTATTAAAGACGTCTTTGTAATAGAGAGTTGGACCTGAGTTTCTGATCATGATGAGCTCGACCGAGTTTTCAAAGGGTTCTGTCTGTGTGGGATGACACATTGCGAGATCAAAATATTTTCTCAATTCTGAAGTGAGAAAAAGATCTTCCTCGTAATAATTTCGACCCTTCGCGGGATAGTAGAGATCCGTCACGAAAAGTATCACTGGCTTTTTCATATGTTGCGTTTCGATGACGATAGAAGTCATCTTGAGCTGTACTTTAGTATTATTCCATAAATCATTTGTACCTGAGCGTTGATTGCTTTTTCAGAATTTGGGTTAAATGAGTTGGAATGCAGCCCTCCAGTTTCGGCATTGTAGGCCGCGGTAAAGAAATGGAGAATCATGGAGCAGCCGGATTTGTAAGTATCCGGATTCTTTACCCACGGTTTAGACAGGGGACCAGCCCACGCAGTTTCATCTCTGAATTTGGCGGGTTCGGTGATGACTTTAAGTTTGTTCTCAAGTGCTACTGTTGTGGCGATTTCAGCTAACTCAGCGTCATTAATGACCGGCGGTGCCTCCAGCTCTATACGTGCATCCCATGTCTGCATGAATTTTTCAAAAAGCTTTAACGAGTTAGGGCCGATATTTCTACTAATACCTCTCACTTCAGCCCAAGGTGATAACGAGTTTAATTCGCATTCAGCGGTATTCACTTTACTCGCAGTTACCAGCCCGTACTCATTTTGTGGGAGGTCGACAAATACTGACTTTAGTTCCGTGAGGAATTGGTTAACTTTGTCTAAAGGATTTTCGCCTTGCCACGGCAACGCTGCGTGGGCGGGTTTCCCGATAGCTCTAAAGGTAAATCGATAAGCAGCGGCGGTAGCGGCATCTTTGGATATTCTCACCTCATCATCTTTCAATGAAGTATCTATGTGACAAGAAATTAATGCCGGGATTTTCTCGTATACGCCCTTCCTCCTTAGGTATTGGCCGCCACCCAAACCTTCGGATTGTACATAGCCATCAATAGGATTGCCCGGCCCTTCTTCGGCGGGTTGGAAAATGATGCCAACGTTCAGGCTATTAATTTTTGTTTTCGTGACTGCCGTAAGTACGCCGGACATATTGGTACTGTGACCGCAACTGTGCAGATATTGCTTATCACCAATGGATACTGCGTCAAGGTCAACACGACAATAAAGATCGGGTTCCTG
>JBBTSN010000009.1:0-3808 GCA_038078775.1 Patescibacteria group bacterium
GAACGTAAAAAAGGTCGGCCTCGCTCCCTTGCCGGCTGGAATATCTGTTCCACCTATGCTACGCATGAGGGGCCCAATGCTTAACGACGGGAAACCTGTAAGCTGGTGGATTTGGTCTGGTGACGACGATATTCGCAAAGTAGGTTCGCTGACGCCCGAACAAAAGACATTCCCTATTCTGGGGGTAGCGAACGATACGGCAATTAAGGAAATTATTGAGGGAACGTACCAGTTAGATTAACTAAACTGTATTTTATGGGAACCTGGGGAACAGGAATTTTCGAAGATGATCTCGCCTCAGATATTAAGGGAAATTTTGAGGATCTAATATCATCAGGTGCTTCAGTTGCAGACGCTACTAAATCGAGCCTAGCCGAGTACTCAGATTCGCTTACTGACACAGATGACGGTCCTACGGTTCATCTGGCACTTGCCAAGCTTCAAATCCAGCAAGGAGCTTTACATCCGGATACGGCAAAGAAGGCACTTGAGATTATCGAGTCTGGTGAATCATTAAATCGATGGCGAGAGATAGGGGGCGAAGATTTGAAACATAGACAGGCGGAGCTTGAAAAACTAAAGGAAGAGATAGCGGCGAAAACATAGGTTATGAGTTTTGTTTGTTCATCTTGTGGCCAAACTCACGATGACCTTCCGTTGGATTGGGTATTCAAAGCCCCATTTTATTGGCGACCAGAAATGGATATGAATGGTGAAAAGACATTTCTGAATCCGGATTTGTGTCGAATTGATAATGATTACTTTATACGCGCCGTTTTGAAGATACCTATTTTAAATACCGACCAGGCATTTGTTTGGGGAGTATGGGTGTCCCTTAGTGAGGCGAATTTTAAGAGGTATTTAAAATTGCTTGGAACAAAGCAGGAACCTCTGGAACATCCTTATTTCGGTTGGCTGAGCAGCTCAATTCCTGTGTATCCAGAAACTCTGAACATAAAAACAAACGTACATTTTCAAGGTCGAGGTAAAAGACCTGTCATAGAGCTAGATCACACAAGTGAGCATTTGCTCTGCCGAGAGCAACATGATGGCGTCACCATGGATCGGGTACATGAGCTCATAGATCTGATGCGAAAACAGTCGACTGAATAGGTTTGGCCCCGAAATATGATGGATCCAATATTTACTGCGGTACGATCAGTCATCAATAGAATTGATCCCATTGGGATTTTTTACGGACATCAAAACCTTGATGAGTACGACGCTGAAGTCGGACAGATTTTATTGGTTTTGTCACGTACAAAAAATCAAGAAGAACTATCGCAGAAAATACTCGAGATATTTGTAAAAAGTTTTGACGAAAAAACAGTCGGGGATAAAAATGTGTATGAGCGGATTGCTAAGGATATTTGGCAATTGAAAACAATGATTGATGCCAGTAAAGATTTCCCAGATCTCAAGCACAAGCCCCTAGTAGCGCTTTCTTCAAGCGAAGTCGTTCTCTTGAAAAAAGAGTTAGTAGCTCAAGCGCTGGAGATGGGTAAGGAGTATAGCGCTCGATTAGATTTTTCTCCGGAATCAATCAAAGAGATCGATCGTGTACTTGAGGATATACACCAAAACTACGCGCCTAAGGCCACGGAAGATGAGTTATTTGCTATCGCACGACCCTTCGGTTGTTACATTCTTGAAGTCTTTGTCCAGCAAAAAATTGAAGGTAAATTTAGTATTGAGACTTTTTTCAACCCGGCTGGAGACTTTGCCTTCACGTTTAAAGATGGTAACACTGTTTTCCCAGCTGGTTGGTGTTTTAAGCGAGTCGCGGACGGAGACAACGATAATCTTTGGATGAAGTATCGATATTTCGTTTTGCATGATTTACCTACAACGACCGCTGCCACTACTCAAAAGAGTTGGTGGAAGAGATTATTCCGTAGCTAGTTTTGAATTTTTAAGACACGGTTATGCCTGATTCGGAGATCGTTGCGAAGCGCGGAATTTGTGGTTATCGGAATTATAAATCTGATAAGGGCGAATTCTTCAAAGAAGATTTTGAGAACCCCAGCATACTGCAGCTGTTTTTGGACGAGATGTGTACGGGAGAATCTGATATCACGGAGCTAGGAAAGATTTTTTTATTAGAAAAATTTGCGACTACTGGTTTAGCTCAAAAGGTGATTGATATCGGTGGCGTGACGGAAGACGGATTAGAATCAATAGAGGCTATCAGAGATAGAGTTCAAAGTCAGAAACCTCATGAAGTCGCAATGTTTATTGCCGAGGCCAGGCTGAAGTCTGCTGAAAAGAAAATAGAAGCATAGACTGTGTTCTTGGCCCACCTACCAGCAGGCTATCTGCTAACCCGAGTCATCCACGCCATCATGCTGACGTCGTTCTTGTCTAGTAGCGCATCCATAGCTAGCGGTCTGCCTGTAGTTATGATTATTGCTGCCGTGATCGCAGGCATTGTCGGTATCGCTGCGCTTATTTCTCTGATCGGCCTCGGCATGATCTTCACCTTTGGTGTGGGGCACGTCTATAGGGGGCTTTCACGTAGCTAAAACTCGTGGTGTTTTGGAGCCTAGCCAAAACTTAGCGTTTGGGTTAATCTAGAGCCCATATGACGTTTTCTAGACAACAAATCATCGGAGTAATCGTGGGCGTAGTGATAGTAGTTGTGGCTGTATATGGTATTTGGTTGGTAGCTAATCCGGCCAATCCGTACAAGGGCTTGGTTACGGACAGGCCAACGGGGATGGATGAGGCTACGCGGGAATATTTTGAGCAGCGTTTAGCGACCACGATGGCCGCTATTGAGGCTGCCGAGGCCTCGGGAGAAGAAGTGAATTTGGATTTCTATCTGAGTGCGGCCTCTGATGCCTACTCTTTGGGGGATTTGGTGACAACTCGTGAGATGCTTGAGAAGCAACTTGAAGGCAATTCAATCAACTTTGTAGCCTGGAATAATTACGCCCTCGTCCTTGAGGATATGGGTGATTACGAAAACGCCGAGGTAGCGTTCCGCAAAACTTTGGAAATCGAAAGTGGGATTGAAAAATATTACGTTGATTACACCGACTTCCTGCTGGCTCACTTTCCAGAGCGTCGCGAGGATCTCAAGACCTTAATTGAAACCAATCTTGAACTTGGCGGACAGACAGTCTGGAATATGGTAGCTCTGGGTGATTGGTACGCCCTGGAGGGCAAGTGTGATAAAGCCGTTGACCATTACGAAGTAGCCGTTGTCTTGGAGCCAACAAATCAGGCGCTCAAGGATGACATGGCGACGCTCAAGAAGACTTGCCAACAGAAAGACGAATAAGCGCGCGTGCGGTATACTGGGGCGGTATGCACAAACCGCTCCTGGCCGCTTTGTTGTTAGTAAGTTTACCGTTCTCGTTTGTCCAAGCACGTACTCCGAACGACGCCTTTTTTGGCGACCAGTGGTATTTGCCTCGGATTGGTGCTCCGGAGGCTTGGGGTATTACTACGGGGGACAGTGATTTGATTATTGCGGTTTTGGACACGGGTATCGATCTCGACCATCCTGACTTAGTCCAGAATCTTTGGGTGAATGATGACGAGATCCCCGGCAACCATAAAGATGATGACGATAATGGTTTTGTTGATGACTATCACGGTTGGGATTTTGTGAATGATGACGAGTCGCCAGAGCCGGAAGTGGCCGCCACGCCGGATTTAGGAGCCATCTCACACGGTACGCTGATTGCGGGTTTGATTGGGGCCCAGTCCGATAACGAGATCGGTTACACGGGCATCTTGTGGGAGGTGGACATTATGCCGCTTCGTGTTTTGAATGAGAACGGCGTTGGGAGTGAGGATACAA
>JBBTSN010000010.1:0-1266 GCA_038078775.1 Patescibacteria group bacterium
CATGCACGCCGAGACTGTTGAACTCGCCGTAGACGTTGCGTAGCGATTGCGACAAGCAAAACAGGAAGGGCGTCGCATTATTGCGGTAGGAACAACAACAACCCGTCTCTTAGAGGGAATCGTTGCAACAAAAGGTGCGCTCGTACCGTTCGCTGGTGATCTTAATATTTTTATTACTCCAGGTTTCACGTTTAAGGTAGTCGATGGGCTGCTCACAAATTTTCACCTTCCAAAATCAACCCTCCTCATGCTTGTTTCTGCATTTGCGGGGAAAGATCAGGTTCTCGCTGCATATCAAAAGGCCGTTGAAAAGCGCTACCGGTTCTTTTCGTTTGGCGACGCGATGTTTATTGTATGATCCAACGTCTTTTGACATATTCACTCAATCGCGTTACTCTTTTCTGGCCAATTTTGGCAAAATTTATTTATTTTCATCCCTCAGACGTTAAGCAAACCAGATTGCATCCTCCCTGCGGAACGCGGGGCGCATCTGAGACGTCGTGGTTAAAAGGAATTCTGTAACTCTATGGCAACGATTCCCTCAGTGGCAGATTTGGTAAAGGCAGGAGTGCACTTTGGTCACCGCAGCGAACACTGGCATCCAAAGATGAAGCCATTTATTTTCGGCATTCGTAAAGGTGTGCACGTGGTTGATGTAGAAAAAACTCAAGTACAGCTTGAAAGTGCGATGCGTTTTGTTTCCGACATTGCTGCAAAAGGGGGCATGGTTCTCTTCGTAGGAACGAAGCGTCAGGCTCAAAGTGCGGTAGCAGAAGCAGCGAAGTCTTGTGGTATGCCATTTGTTACCAGCCGTTGGCTCGGTGGAACCATTACCAACTGGCCACAAATCCAGCGTTTGCTCCGTCACTACCTTGGACTCAAGGACAAGCGTGAAAAAGGTGAGCTCAAAAAGTACACCAAACTTGAACAGCTCAACTTTGATCGCGAGATCATGGAGCTTGATGAAAAGATTGGCGGTATCTCTACGCTTACGCGCATGCCAGATGCACTTTTCGTCGTTGACGCTCGCAATGAGAAGACCGTTATCCGTGAAGCGCAAACCATTGGCCTTCCTGTTGTTGCGCTTGTTGATACGAACGTAAACCCTGTGGGCGTTGCACACATCATTCCAGGAAATGATGATGCTGTAAGCTCCGTTACACTTATTTCAAACCTTATCGCCGAAGCAATCCGTGAAGGAAAGGCAAAGGTGATTCGTGAAGAGAAGAAAGAAGTGGTAGTTCCAAACAAGACGGTCTAAAAATC
>JBBTSN010000011.1:0-6704 GCA_038078775.1 Patescibacteria group bacterium
GATATCTGCGCCCATCACTTGTTCCAAGTTTCTTGCGTGACTGTGCACTCAACGCTCCACATACGCCAAGCGCTGAAGTGTTTGAGCTTTCTCGCGTGTACCTTCCTCGTGAGAACGATCTTCCTGAAGAGCATCTCTCGTTGGTATGCGGCATGTATGGCGTTACTGACGGCGAAGCTGCCTATCGTCGTGTACGCGCAATGCTTGAGGCGGTCATGCAAGCCGTAGGAATGCAGTATCGCCTGGAGCGTGAAACTGAAGATGCTGCGTGGCACCCGGGAAGAAGCGCGAAAATTCTCGTACGTTTTGGAAACGAAGAGGCGGTTGTGGGTCGTATCGGCCAAGCAAGTGCTTCGCGCCAAGAAGCGTTCGGGCTTATGCGTCCGGTAATGTTTATTGATCTCGGTCTCGAACGTATCATTACTCGCGCAAAAGTCCGTAAAACGTATACCGCGGTTTCCGAATACCCAACGCCAGAGCGCGATATCTCAGTAACTGTTCCCGAAAAAACAACCCACGAAGAAATTCTCAAAGCTATTGAAAAGGGTCAGTTTATAAAAAACATCGCCCTTGTCGAAATTTACCGAGGAGAGGGAATTGCTGCAGGCAAAAAGAGCCTTACCTACACGCTCACCCTCGGCGCCCCAGACCGCACCCTTACCTCAGAAGAGATCGAAAGCGCGCTCCGCGGTTCAGTTGAGGCACTTCAAGTACGGTGCGGTGCGGAGCTGCGATAACAAAATATGGTATCGTAATAGTATATATGCTCGAATATCTCGACATCCTCTACATCGTTCTTGCCCTCTGCGTACTCTGGTTCACGCTTTTCCTCTGTTTCGTGCTTTACCAGGCAGCCCTTCTCATGAAGCGTATTCACGGCCTTGTCGACGAAATGCGCGTACGCGTCGTCAGTCTTGAAGAGTCCATTATTGGTATGCGCCGGAAGTTTGATGGAAACATCGCCATGGTTTCCGGGATTGCTGAAGGAATTAAAAGGATTATCGAGGCTTTGCGGGATAAAAACAGGTAGGAAAGTGGTGTGGATGAACTGTGGATGCAGGCCCCCTGCGTCCACAGCTTTTTTCTGTTACCCTGCGGTAAGGTTCACCCTGTTTTATGGATGCGAAAGATTTCGTTTACCTCCACACGCATTCGCACTATTCGCTTTTGGAGGCACTTCCAAAGCCAAAAACGCTCGTAAAACGAGCGAAGGAGTTGGGTATGACGTCGCTGGCACTTACCGACAACGGAAACATGTACGGTGCGGTGGAATTTTTCAAGGCGTGCAAAGATGCAGAAATCAAGCCTATTCTCGGGTGCGACATTTACGTGGCACAGCACGGCATGACCGATAAGCGCCCGCGTTTAGATGACCGCCCACATCGTCTCGTTCTTCTCATCGAAAATGAAGAGGGATACAGAAATCTTTCAAAAATTGTTACCGCAGCTTTCCTCGAAGGCTTTTACTACAAGCCGCGTGTCGACAAAGCGTTTTTGCGCGCTCACAGCAAAGGATTGATCGCGCTTACCGGAAGTGTGAGCGGGGAAATCCCGCACGCAATCGTAAATGGTGATCTTCCAAAAGCAAAGGAGCTCATTTTGGAATACCAAGATATTTTTGGAAAAGCAAATTTCTTTTTAGAAGTTATCGCGCACCCTGACATGCCGCGGCAAGTTGATGTAAACGATGTATTCCGAAAGCTCTCCAAAGAGCTCGACGTTCCTCTGGTCGCGTCAAAAAACGTGTTTTACATGGACACAGAAGACCGTGAAGGCTACGAGGCGCAGCTGTGTATTCAGCGCAGTCGTACACTCGAAGACTTTCGCAGGACAAGCACCGAGGAGGTCGATCTTTCCTTTGGCGATCAAGAAGAAATCCGCGAAGCCTTTGCCGACATTCCTGAGGCGTTCGATAACACAAAAGTAATCGCCGATCGCATTACATTCGTTCTTGAGCTGGGAAAAAACTTCCTGCCAATTTACCCGCTCCCTGAAGGAAAAACGGACAATGATGTACTGCACGAAATGTGTCTCGCGGGCTTAAAAGACAGATACGGTGATCCTATTCCCGAAAACGTCATGGAGCGTTTTGAGTTTGAGTTTGCCACCATTGTGCGCATGGGATTTTCCTCATACTTCTTGATCGTGCAGGATTACATTACGTGGGCAAAAGATAATGGCGTACTTGTAGGTCCGGGCCGTGGCTCTGCAGCAGGGTCGATTGTCGCGTATGGCCTTCGTATTACCGACATCGAACCGCTTCGCTACGGTTTGCTGTTCGAGCGTTTTCTCAATCCAGATCGCGCCTCAATGCCTGATATTGATACCGACTTTGCAGATACCGGTCGCGGAAGAGTGTTGCAGTACATCACGCAAAAGTATGGTGCTGATCGCGTTGCAGGAATCATTACGTTCGGAACCATGATGCCTCGCGCTGCCGTGCGCGACGCGGCCCGTGTGCTCGGACTCAGTTTTCAAGAAGCCGACGAAATCGCAAAAGCGGTTCCGCCTCCCGTGCAAGGAAAACACACGCCGCTCAAGCTCGCAATCGAAGAGTCGCCCGATCTCAAGGCAATCTACGAAGGCAATCCCATGTCACGTCGCGTCATCGATTTGGCAATGAAGATTGAGGGAAATCCGCGCCACGCATCTCAGCATGCGTGTGGATTCGTCATTGGAGATCGTCCGCTTGTGGAGCGCGTTCCTCTTCAGGCTGGCCAGCACGAGGATACGGCGCTTGTAACGCAGTATTCACTGAATTCAGCAGAAGCTGCAGGCTTGGTGAAAATGGACTTCTTAGGGTTGTCTAACTTAACGGTCATTGAGAATACGCTTGAAATTATTGAGGCCGTGCACAAGGTAAAGGTCGACATGAAGAGCATTCCGCTTGATGACAAGTCAACGTTTGAGCTCCTCGGTCGCGGAGATACCACAGGCGTATTTCAGCTGGAATCGGACGGAATGAAGCGCTACATCCGCGAACTTCAGCCTTCGCAATTTGAAGATATCATCGCGATGGTTTCTTTGTATCGCCCAGGGCCCATGCAGTTTATTGAAAGCTTTATTCGTCGAAAGCACGGATTTGAACAGGTGGTGTACGAGCATCCGCTCATGGAAAACTCGTTTAAAGAAACGTACGGCATTCCGGTGTACCAGGAGCAAGTGATGCAGGTTTCCAAAGACCTTGCAGGGTTTACGGGTGGTGAGGCTGACACGCTCCGCAAAGCAATGGGTAAAAAGATTGCCGAGCTCATGGCAAAGATGAAGGTAAAATTCGTAGAAGGTGCAATGAAGAATGGAGCGAAAGAAGAAGTTGCTATTAAAATCTTTCAAAAGTTGGAAGATTTTGCAGCGTACGGATTCAACAAGTCGCACGCAGCGTGTTACGCCATGATCGCGTATCAAACCGCATATCTTAAAGCGTATTACCCCGAGTGTTTCATGGCTGCGCTCATGAACTCCGATGCCGGGAATATTGACCGTATTACGATTGAGGTTGAAGAGTGTTCCCGTATCGGTCTTACCGTATTACCCCCAGACGTAAACGAATCTTTTGCAGGTTTTGCGGTGGTGAAAGGAACGAAGAACGTGCGTTGGGGACTCATGGCAATTAAAAATGTGGGTGCAGAAATTGCGGAAGAAATTGTGAAAGAGCGAAAGCGTGGCGGAGTATTTCTCGATCTTGCAGACTTTTTAGGCCGTGTTAGCTCACACGCATTCAACAAAAAAACGCTTGAGGCGCTCATGAAATGTGGCGCGCTCGACCGCTTTGGAGATCGCGCGCAGCTCATTACCAACCTCGAACAGCTCGTACATTTCAACAAACAGGTGCAACAAGAGCGCGCAAGAAATCAGTCATCGTTGTTTGATATGGGCGGAGAGATTGCGGAAAAGAAATTGGAGCTTTCTGCGTCTGAGATTATTTCGCGGAGTACCATTTTGGCGTGGGAAAAAGAATTGCTTGGCCTGTATGTTTCAGCACATCCCGGAGCGATTTTTCACGAAGCGTTTGTGAGTGCAGGAATTCTTCCGCTTCGTGAAGCGCTCAAGGGCGAAGACGAAGCGGTGGTGCGCGTTGCGGGAGTGATTGGTTCCGTAAAACAGATTTTTACGAAGAAGAAAAACGAACCTATGGCATTCGTTCGTTTAGAAGATCCAAGTGGTGCTGCGGAAACCGTGGTCTTTCCAAAAACCTACGCAAAGGTTCGTTTGGGGCTCGTCGAGGGTTCTTTTGTACTTTTATCGGGCAAAGTTTCCATTCGCAAGCGTTCGTTCGGAGGGGAAGAGGGCGAAGAGGAAAAAGAAGAGCGGTCGCTTCTTGCGGATAGTGTAGTGTTTTTTAATGAAGAAGAGGTTGATCGTCTGGTAGGGGATTTGCGTGCAGGAGCGTGGCCAGGAAGCGATGATGATCAGATAAAAGAGAATAGACAGCAGATAAAAGACGACAGAGTACAGACGCAAGAAGAAAAGCTTTTTAAGAAGTATGAGGTAACACTCGAAATGCCCCCAAAGCCGCCAAGCGAAATGGTTGCACGTATTCGAGAAATCCTCCGAAAGTATCCAGGAGAATCCCGAGTGTATCTAAAAGTTACGGTAGAAGGCCAGGAAAAAAAGATCGCCACCGAGTACCAAGTAAAGCCATCTCAGGTGCTTCTTGAAGAGTTACAGACGATAGTGGGGCAAAACGGGGTATTTTACGCGTAGGCAGTGATATACTGGGGAAAGTAATATGGCACACACCTCTCCCTCCCTCCACCGACCTCTTTCTCGTTCGCTTCGCGTATATCAACGCATTGCGCTTGGCTTTGTGGGCATTACCTTTCTCATGCTGCTCGCGGTGGTATATCTTTCCGTTTCGCGCGCAACCATTACGGTGGTTGCAAATCCTTCCGTTGTAGCAACTACAGCCTCGCTCGCCGTGGTAAAAAGCCCTACCGGTGAAGGGCAAATTGCGGGGTCTGTTGGGCAAACAACGCTTACCAATTCACGCATTTTCTCTCTTCCTCAAGAGGGCGCGCGCGCAGTTGAGGCAAAATCATCCGGCATCATTACGGTGCTCAATAATACCGGGTCCGCACAGCAACTCGTCGAAACAACACGTTTCTTATCGCAAAGCGGCGTACTTTTTCGTCTTGATACGGGTGTAACCGTTCCTGCAAATGGACAGGTTACGGCTCGTATTACTGCAGATCAGGCAGGAGCTTCGGGTGATATTGATGCGACAACGTTTACTATTCCGGGCCTTGCAACATCACTTCAAGACAAAATCTACGGCACATCAACCGTTACCATGACCGGTGGCGTGCAATATGTACGCACCCTCACCGATACCGATGTTGCTGATGCAAAGACCGCACTCCTCGCAGATATCCTTAGCGATGCAAAAGTTGCGCTCTCAACCGGACTCGACGCCTCACTTGCTGCACAGGGCACGTACAGCGTTGAAGAAGATTCGGTAACAACCGATGTCCCTGTAGGAACGGAAACGGGCACATTTTCCCTCACCATCACCGCAACCGTTACTGGCGTGTACTACGACAGTGCACTTGTTGCGTCGTACGCACGATCACTTTTGCAAAAGCGCGTTCCCGAGGGCTTTGTGCTCAATAGTGTAAGCGAGCAGGGCGTACAAACCACGGTCGAGTCAGCAAACTATGCAACGGGAGAAGCTCAGCTCTCCTTGTATCTCGACGGCACGGCAGTCATCTCCGCCGATGCTCCTACGCTCTCCAAAGATCGTTTCCTTGGTCGTGCACCAAACGAGGTTTTCACGTTGTTGCGATCTTCCGACGCCATTTCTGACGTTGCAATCACCTTCACTCCTTTCTGGCTGCAGCGCATTCCAACGCTCAAAGATCACATTGAAATCATTATCAAAACTCCAGAAGCAGCAGAATAATTTTACGCATCTATGCAAAAACCTTTGGTCATTATTGCGTTTGGAGGCGTTTCTGCTGAGCACGAAGTTTCTGTGGTTACCGGCTTGCAGGTTGTTGAAAAGATCGATCGAAACGCCTATACGCCCTACGTGGTCTATCTCAAAAAAGATGGCCAGGTTATGGGGTATGGTGACCTTAAAAACCGTAAAGGATTCCTTACGACAAAACCAGTTTCTCTTTCGTGGGGCCGTGATGAGCAGGGTGGATTTATTCAAGAAGCGGGAGTATTTGGAAAAAAGCTGCATCCGCATGCGGCCTATTTTGCATTCCACGGAGGAACGGGGGAGAGTGGTCCTATGCAAGGCCTGTGTGAGACGCTCGACATCCCCTTCACTTCAAGCGGTGTAGAAGGATCTGCGATTGTCATGAACAAAGCACTCGGAAAAGAGGTGCTGAACTTTTACGGCCTTCCCGTCGTTGATGGGGAAAATTTGCGAAGCACCGATATTCTTAAAGATGTTTCCGGAGTTGCGGCAGAAATCCTCACCGAATGTCCGTTGCCTTTGATTATCAAACCGGTTCATCTTGGTTCAAGCATTGGTATCTCTATCGCAAAAACGCAAACAGAGCTTGAGCGTTTCCTCCTTACCGCGGCGCACATGGATAGCGAAGTTGTCGTTGAAAAGTTGCTTACCAACATGAAGGAGTACAACTGTGCAGTTCGTTCAATGGGAGGAAAAGTTGAGGCAAGTGAGGTAGAGTCTCCTGTCGCCCACGATGTGATTCTCAGCTTTGCAGACAAGTACGAGCGTGGAGGTGGCAAAA
>JBBTSN010000012.1:0-3428 GCA_038078775.1 Patescibacteria group bacterium
GATCGCAAAGAGAGGAATGAGCACTGCAAGCGTTGTATTCACAGAACGCCCAAGTGTTTCATTAATACTCATGTTCACAATATCACAAAGAGATTGTCCTGCACGCTTCTTCACAAGATGCTCACGCGTACGGTCAAAAACAACAATCGTATCATTAATGGAATAACCGAGAACCGTTAAAATCGCAGCAACAAATGCCGTATCAACCTGATAGCCCCACACCTTTCCAAGGACCGCAAAGACACCAAGAGGAATAATAACGTCATGAAGCGCAGTAAGGAGCGTTACAACACCAAATTTCCAAGAAGAAACACGATCTCCTACATTCTTGAATGCCCAAGCAACATACAACGCAATAAGCACAAGCAAAAGCACAACGGCAATCATCGCAGAACGACGAAGCTCCTCTCCAACAGAAGGACCGACAAACGTATATTGAGCCTCCACCGCATCAGGATACGAGCTTTGGATATTCAAGAGAAGCTGCTGATGATCGCCTTCGTTCAAATCTCCCGCGCGAACAAAAACCTGATCTCCCTCACCCGCCTGCACACTCAGCTCACCGTGACCGGAAGCCGCAAGGCTCGTACGAAGATCGTCAGTATTTTCCAGGGAAGGAATGCGTAGTTCAATAAGCGTACCGCCCGTAAAATCAACTCCATACTGAAAACCAAAGGTTACAAGCGCAACAATAGCCAAGAGAACAAAGGCACCCGAAACGCAAAGCCACAATTTGCTCAAACGCATGATATTAAGAGACTTCATAGAGTTTAAAGACCAAGGAAGAAAATTTTCTTACGAACAGCCTTTGAACGAACAACGATTCGCAACATGCCGCGAGTAACGATAAGCGCAGTAAACATGGAAAGCAAAACACCAATCGTAAGCGTAAGTGCAAAACCCCGAATAAATCCGGAACTCATAAAGTACAAGACGACCGTAGCAATAAGTGTCGTAAAGTTTCCGTCACGAATAGAAGGCCATGCACGGCGATATGCCTCTTCAAGAGCAGAAGGCAAATCTCGACCAGCACGAAGCTCCTCCTTCAAACGCTCATACACAAGCACATTCGCATCGACCGCAATACCCAGAGAAAGAACCAAACCTGCAATACCCGCAAGCGTAATCGTTACACCGAAAACTTTATAGAGTACCAAGTTAAGCCCCGCATAAATCGCAAGCGCAATCATGGCAAATACGCCCGGAAGTCGATAGTACGCAATCATGAAGATACCGATAAGCAAGAAGCCGATGACTCCAGCCTGCACACTCAGCGTCAAAGACTCAAGACCAAGACTTGGTCCGATCGTTTGCTGAGAATCAAGTGAAATAGGAACCGGAAGTGCACCAGCGGTAAGACGTTGCGAGAGAAGCTTTGCATCATTTGTACTAAAGTCACCCGTAATACTCGCCTGACCACCATAAATTGCTTGCTGAACAACAGGCGTAGTGATTGGCTCTCCATCAAGGAAAATACCAATGACCTCGCCCACATGCGCTGCAGTAATGTCAGCAAAAAGCTGAGCACCTTCATCATTAAATTCAAGCGAAATAAACGGCTGGCCCGTTGTAGCATCAATAGCAACCGCGGCATTCTTAATGTGTTTTCCGGAAAGCTCCGTATTCTCCCAAGGATCTACAGAAATAACATCGGACAACGTGGTCCAGTTCATTTCAATATGAGCAATTTCGTACGCCTTTGTGGTACGCGAATCAACACGATAAATAACGTGATAACCGAAATCGGTTTCAATCACTTCAGAAATCTTACCATCCTCTAGCGCAAACAATGCGATATCAAAAGGCTCAACCATGTCACCCTGCTTCACCCAACCCAAATCTCCACCCGCGCTCGCACTTCCTGGATCAGAAGAATATTGACTCGCAAGTTCCGAAAAATTCGCTTCAGTTGCTTGATCTTGTACAGATTCCACAAGTGCAAGAGCTTCTTCACGAGACATCGTCCCCGTACACCCCTTTGCACCAAGGTAACACACGAGAATATGAGATCCCTGTACTTCAGTTTCGTTTTTCGAACCGAGATACTTCACGATATGCATGCGAGAAGTTCCCTCGTACAAACCATCAATAACTCCGGTACGCAAGCGATCAGAAGCAATGCGATCAGCAAGACCGCCATATTCTTCACCCTCAGAGGTAATGTAGCCTACGTATCCATTCGTATCCTTTGTTGCAGCATCGATAGAATATTCCTTGGCAAGCGCGGAAAAATCACTCCCCCGAGCAAGAGCCTCGTCAAGTACCGCAAGAGCCGCTGTACGTTCAATCTCTTCTGCAGCATCAACCGTTGCTTGATCGGCCTCAGTTGGCTCAAAAGAAAAATCTTCACGAGGAATTTTAAACTCCAATACCGGCGTTTCACCAATCTGCGCAACGGCCTCGCTCGCATTCGTAACGCCCGGAAGATCCACAATAACGCGGTAGCCATTTGCAAAAGTTGACTGCACGATAGGCTCAGCAACACCAAATGCGTTTACCCTGCGTTCAATAACGTCACGAACACCTTCAAGCGCCGCGGAACGATCTGCGTCAGCAACATTCGACATGTCAGCGGTATACGTAAGATGCACGCCGCCCTGCAAATCAAGTCCAAGCGTAAGACTCGTTTCAGGAACGCGAGGAAGTGCAAAGTGAGTCGTATTTTCTACCCACTGTGCAAATGCGTTATATGGCTGCGGATAGCTCCCCAACCAAGAAATAAGGGCAAGTACCAATATACCCGAAGCAATAAAAGCATTTCTGCGCTTTTCTTTGGCACGCTGGATATCGTACGTATTCATAGTTTTGGGGTGCATTCTATACAAAAACAAACAAAAAGGGGAATGGGACTCTCGGGACAACCTCAAAAGAAAAATGGGCTTTCTACGAAAATATCTCTTTTTTCGCTAAGGAAACCCATTTTTTATTAACTCTTTTTAAAAGAAACACGGAATGCAGGAACCCAGCGGACATTATAATCATCGGTAATCTCAACCGGCTCACCCTGTACGTACATGGTAAGTGCAACGTCGGAGATCATCTCGGTATCGGTCTTAATATCGAGATTAAGCTCTTCCATCTTCGCTCGGTCCATTTCTGTAGCCAAAATCTCATTCTCAATTGCCTTTTTCTCCATGCGAAGCGTTAACATTTCTTCCAAAATTTCCTGATAGCGTTTGTTATTCTTAAGCGCATCTTGAAATGCAGTTTTCAAATCTTTGCGCTCTGCCTTTTTCGTTTTCAAACGTGCGTACAGTTCGTGGATAGACTGCATAGTGAAGTGTGAAGTTGGGAGTTAGGAGTTGGGAAGTGAGTGGTGTTTTTAGAGAAAAGATAAGAGACGACAGACAGCAGATGTTCACTATCTTTTATCTGTAGTCTGCAATCTTTCCAAGAACATCTCCCCAAAAGTGAAACGAGTATAACCT
>JBBTSN010000013.1:0-1315 GCA_038078775.1 Patescibacteria group bacterium
CTACGCTCTCTTTTTGGAAATTGATTATCAAAGTCCGCAAACAGATTGTTGCTGACAATCTTCCTGCGCAAACATACGATATTACCAACGTCGGCAATCATCTTGATGCAAAAACGTTCAATGAAGAAATTGAAAAGGGCGGCATTGTAGTTGACATGCGCAATAAATACGAAAGTGATATTGGAAAATTTGAACAAGCGATTACGCCATCCTCTCAAACATTTGCCGATGAACTTCAAGAAGTTATTAATCTCCTTGCTGATAAAAAAGATAAGAAAATTCTTTTGTACTGCACGGGTGGTATTCGCTGCGAAAAAGCGAGCGCATTTTTGAAGCACAAAGGGTTTGCTGATGTGAACCAGCTTTACGGCGGTATCATTAATTACAAACATGAAATTGCGCGCGAAGGAATTACAAGTAAGTTCCATGGAAAGAATTATGTGTTTGACGGACGTGGTGCCGAAGCAGTGACTGACGAAATTCTTGGAACGTGCTTCACGTGCAAGTCTCCGGCCGATACGTACAAGAATTGCGAAAGTGATTTGTGTCATGCACTTTTTATTCAATGTGAAACATGTCGCCAACAAACCCTTGGCACCTGTTCTTCTGAGTGCCAGAAAATCGCCCAGCTTTCCAAAGAAGAGCGAGAAATACTTCGTAAACAACGCAAAGCTGAGTTCAAGGTTTTTGCTTCGTAGAGTTAAAATTATCGCTCATGTTTGCAATAAAAAAGGCTCATCGCGAGGATGAGCCTCTCTTGGTGCCCTAAGGCGAACTGTCATGAACTTTTATAAAAAGGTGGACGAGTTTTTGCCTTTGGTCATGGCTTGGAATACCGATGTGGCAGCGTTTTTGAAGCGAGAACCTGCGGAAAGAACGCTTGCGGTCACTTACTAAACGGGCGTAGTATTGATGCAGAAATATCAAACATAACCGTATGGAAAACTTACGAAAAAACACTCTAAACAACATAACTCAAAACTTGCCCGCCATGGCATTCTCACGAAGCTGGGACGCGAACTGGAAGCTATTTCGCCGCCCGTCACCTTCCAACAGCGCGTGAACGGATTAGAACTCGATATGGATACGATGTGTTCCAAGTACGAATGACAGGCGTAGGTTCTTAGGTTATCTCACCATTTCTATTCCAAAACTGACCGCACAAAACTATGTCACCAGAAAATCCTATCGACCAAATGAAGGCAACAGGCATGTGTCCCCATGGGAACTTTCCTTCGAGTTGTCCGCTGTGCGCCAAGGAGCGCGGCGAGACAGAGACGGCCCGCGAGGTCGAGAGCTATATCACCGAGCGGTT
>JBBTSN010000014.1:0-1345 GCA_038078775.1 Patescibacteria group bacterium
ACCGTGTGCCTAGACCAACTTGGCAGATCGTGAAGTGCATACATCTTTTTGCCAGAGTATCGGCGGCTCAAGGCGAGAATGTTCTGACGGAAGCTTTGACTTTGACCTTGCAAAGCTCCCAACAATTCAAGGTTCGTTTCTTGAAGAAAGCGGGAGTGAGTATTCGCACACAGAAAGATATTGAATTCGTTTCACAGGAAAGAGATGAGGCCAGCGGGAAAATCCCCGATCTAACAATAAAATCACGTGGATCGAACCGGTTCTTTCTTCTATTTGAAATCAAGGAACACTATAAGCTCTCTCGAAAGCAATGGAATCACTATGAGGAAATCGCTCACGCTCAACCGCATCGGATAAAAAAGGCATTTGCCATAGTCAGTCCATATACGGATATTAGCGAACTGCCCGGTAAGGGTACTGATCCTAGGATTTGGAAATGGACTGATGTTTACAAAATCATTGAAACGTTTAAGGAAAAAAACAAGATTTCTCAGTTCCTTCTGTCAGAGTTGTTAAGCCTTTTAGAGAGCAAAAATATGAAACCTTTCAAGTCGTTTTCGTCAACAAAATTATCCTCGCTTCAAAACTTTTCAGGGGTAACAAAAGATGTATCAGCTCTTCTCAATGCCTGCTTCTCCGATCTTCAACAATCATCTCTTCAACAATCATCAAAGTATGAAATACCTCCATCTGGCAAATTCCGCTGGGAAAGCTCAAGTGATGCTAATTGGTTTGATAAGATTTGGGGGGGCCTTTCCAAAACGGTGAGGAAAAATAAGGTTAAATTAGGTGTCTGGGTTGGATGCTCCTGTGAGCCTGAGGGCGCATTTTTCTATTTGTATATCTGGGACGAAATGCCCTTTACAAAGAAAGCCTTCGAGCAAGCGGCTCTCGAGGCTAAGCTAACGAAAGACAAGAGTGAAAAGGAGTATGATCTTTACTCATTGCGACTTTCTACGACTCCAGATTCCTCCTCTACGCTCCACAAAAAACTTGCTAACGAAGTGCGCCATGTTCTCGACCGAGTGTTCCGAGAGCTGAGTTCGCAAAACAGGAAAAAGTAATGCCATATTTGCCTGATTTAGCAAATCATAAATTAAGAACCGGAAACTTCGGAAGCGACGACTCTGCAACGCCGGTGAGTCGAATAACGACATCGTACAACTGCTGCACTCGCTCAGCCTTGATCGGCTCGAAGCCGTGTCCCAACACCGCATGGTTCGCGGCGTCCAGCAACGGTTTCATCTTCTGCCATTCCTTGAGAAAGGCTTGGCCTAGTTGATCGCCCAATCCGGCCAACACACGAAACTGCGCTTGAAGCGGCAGCTTGTATTTGCCGTCAATG
>JBBTSN010000015.1:0-3605 GCA_038078775.1 Patescibacteria group bacterium
AGCTGAGTGAATTAAAGAGTGAAACCGTGTACGGAACACGAGCAGATACTCTGCCTTTTCTGACCCATTTGGAGTGCGACCGGAGCTGCCCCGTCGTCCGAAGGACATACGGGAGCGGCGCAAGGAAGCGCGACAAAGGGGGCACAAAAGGCAGAGTCTGACTCGAGGAGCACGTCATAACACAAAATCATCCTGGAATTCCTAGATGATTTTGTGAAGAGGTACGAGATGCCGTCCGCTAGAAGCGGAACGTGATTCGTGCCTTGGTGAGATCATACGGGCTGATCTCACACTTGACGTCGTCACCCGGCATGACCCGGATGCGGAACTGACGGAGCTTACCGGCAAGATGCGCGATAACTTCCATGTCATTTTCTAACTTGACGCGGAACGCGCCAGCGGGCAGGGACTCAAGGACCGTGCCACGAACTTCGAGGAATTGTTTTTCCGCCATAGGTGGCGTCTGGAGCGCTCTCAGCATTAAATTGAAAGCGCAACGAGTATAAGAAAGAATTAACTTTTGGTCAAGGAGACTATACAGGACAGCCGTTTATTTGCCTAATCCCCAATCACCCTATCCCAATATTGCTTTGATACGACGGACACCCGCGGATACCGCTTCTTCTTTTGCGATCTTGATTCCGCCGAGTTGGCCAAGATGCTCTACATGCGGACCGCCACAAATTTCCTTACTGTAATCTCCCATGAAGTACACCTTAATCTTGTCGCCAAGCGTTGCGTATTTGTCCCCGAAAAGTCCAATTGCTCCTTTTGCTTTTGCTTCGTCGACCGTGAGCATTTCAAAATGTACGGGTAAATCGAGCTTGATTTGCTCATTCACAATATCTTCAACTTGTTTGATTTGTTCTGGCGTCATTTTATCCGTATGCGAGAAGTCAAAACGTAAACGCTCAGCCGTGATATTACTTCCCTTTTGGCCAACATGATCACCAAGAACGGTACGAAGTGCTTGATGCAACAAATGCGTCGCAGTGTGCAATTTTGTAGTCTCCTCGGAATGATCGGCTAAACCTCCTGCAAACTTTTGCTCAGCACCTGCACGAGAAAGATCCTGGTGTGATTGAAAATATTTATTATAAGATTCTAAATCCAATGTGACGCCACGTTCGCGAAGCATTTCATTAGTAAGTTCGACGGGATATCCATGGGTCGAATATAAATTGAAAGCGAGCTCTTCAAAACTAAACGCAAGTCCGCCGAATACAACAAATCGAGTTGAAGAATTGATGGTGCGACCGTGCGTACGAGAATCATTATCAAATAAAAAGATCGACTCTATACATCTTGTTGATGAAGTTCCAATAAGTTTTAATGAGATAGAATTAATTTCGAGAGATCTATTACGTGGTGCAGAAATTAATAATTTCATAACCGGAATATATGACGCACCATTTGTTGTGTAAATAATTTCTTCAGCACTATGCAAAGCTGTAAGTAACGCGTTTTTATTATAAGAAATGGAATCGCTCTTTTTTGAATTCATTTCTAGTTTAGATGTAAATTGCATTTTCTCACTCTTCCGGTCAAGAGTAGCATGGGATCCCTCACTTGCTTTTGAAGTTAGGTTGCTTCCAGAATACTTATTAATTACTTCCAAAGAAAGGTGGCTTTGAATTCCAGTAACAATTAAATCAACCGGGTCATCCAAAAAAACCTTAAGTGAATCGTGCAATTCTCCACCAATATCAGCCTTTAAAAGGAATAGCGTACGGGAACCCGCCCTTATCTCCGTTCGTTCGTGCTCACCAAATTGGAAAGAAACTCGATCTCCATTGCGTTGCCCGTGAACAATTACATTATTGTCGGCAGAATAAAGAAGAAAGTTACAATGGCTAGACGCTTCCTTAACAGTCAGAATCAATTTATGAATCAAAGCATTGTCTTCAGATGAAATACCTATGACAAATGCACCAATAACATCTTGGCTATTACCAATGGTTGGCATAACCTCTAGGTCTTGCCTTTCTATAATAACTTTACCAACATTTCGATCTGATGCTTCAACAACATTACTTAAAAAAGGAAATTCACCGACCACTTCTACATTTGAATGAATACCATCTCGATTTAATTCAAATTGAAATTTCTGTCCGTTTTCTAGTAATCGTGACGCACGAATAACTACATCAATTTCTCGAACTTCCCCTGGTTGTAATGAAAGATTAAATGTAGAAAATTGTTTTTCGAATTCCATTTCGCCGCTATCGATAGTTTTTGCAAACTTTCCTTCTTCCGTTTCAAGTGCCTTCAAAATATCTTCTTTCTTTTCAAGAAGTTTTGGATACGCATTTCCGTACTGTGTAATATACGTTTCGGCAACGGTGCGTACAATTGCTTGCGCTGCACCAAGCTTTTTTGCAAAACGAACTGCACGACGAATGAGACGACGTACAAAATAACCTTGGTCTTTATTTCCCGGAAGAACGCCGTCACCAATTAAGAAGGTTGCCGCACGAATGTGGTCGAGAATGACACGAAATGCATACGTTTCATCAGTTGAGGTTCCGTACGTTTTTCCTGTTGCGGATTCAATCGCCTTGCGAGCATTGGTAAACGCATCAATAAGGAACATGTCCGGATTCCCATTGAGTGCCGCAGCCAAACGTTCCAATCCCCCACCAAAGTCCACATTACGCTGAGGAAGTTCGGGGAATCCTGTATTTGTCTTGATGTACTGCATGAACACGTTGTTTCCTATTTCAAGAAAACGACCGCAATCGCAGTTTACGTGACAAGGTTCATTTTTCCACTGAGAATTTGCATGGATGGGTTCTGGCTCACCCCCGCTAGAAGCGGAAAAGTCCCAAAACATTTCGGTATCTGGTCCACCTGGCTCACCCACCGGCATATTTGCTGGAACACCTGCGCGACTCCACCAGTTCTTTTTTTCTGGGTATGAAAAAATACGACCATTGAGCTCAGGACGCATGCCAAGTGTATCAGCGTCATCAAGTGCTTCTGCGAGAATATTATTCTTCGAAAAACACCCCTTCCAGAGCGCGATGGCTTCTTCATCTTTTCCAATACCAATCTCAGGACTTCCTTGAAAAACAGTGACATACAGATTTTGTGGATTCAACCCAATCTCTTTTGTGAGAAATTCGTACATCCAAGGAATCTGTTCTTTTTTAAAGTAATCACCAAGTGACCAGTTACCGAGCATTTCAAAAAATGTTGTGTGGCGATTGTCGCCAACCTCTTCAATATCTCCTGAACGGAAACACTTTTGGCTATCAACAATGCGCGTTCCTACAGGATGCTTTTCCCCGAGCAAATACGAAATCATGGGCTGCATGCCAGAACCGGTAAACAGCGTTGTGGGATCATTTTCTGGAACAAGCGAAGATGACGGAATAATGGCATGCCCTTTTGATGCAAAAAAATCGAGATATTTTTGGCGGATTTCGTTGGTAGACAACATAGGTGAAGTTGGGAAGAAGTGAAGTAATGAAGATGGGAAGTTGATGACGCCAGCGAAAAACTCGCTTCATCATATCTAAACCCATAATCCGGGTCAAAAACAAAACGACCGGATCCTACAGAGAGGATCCGGTCTCGCCTATCGCCGTCGCCGTTGGCGGCGA
>JBBTSN010000015.1:3615-3971 GCA_038078775.1 Patescibacteria group bacterium
GGGGGGGGGGGGGGGGGGGGGGGGGGGCTCCTCCTCACAGAGCCGAAGCTCCGTGAGGAGGAGCTCAAGCTCCTCCTCACACTCCGGAGGCTCAACGGCAGCCTCCAGAGTGTGCACGAGCTCGGCTTGACACACGTCGAGCCGAGCTCCGAGGAGCTCCCCCTGCTCCTCCAGGAGCCCCGTCCGCTCCTGGAGGAGCATTTTCGTCTCCTCCAGGAGCCTCATTCCGTCCTCCAGGACCCGGGCACGCTCCTGGAGGATCACTGTCGTCTCCTCCAGGAGGACTATCTTCTCCCGGAGGCGGTCCCCCCTCCCCCAGAGGAGATCCTCTTTCCGCTCAGCGTTCTGAGCGGCGA
>JBBTSN010000015.1:3981-9078 GCA_038078775.1 Patescibacteria group bacterium
TGCACCCGCAGCTCGAGGATCTCCCTGTTGCTCATCTCCAGCAACTGCTGCTGGAGGGCAATTTTTTCCCCGAGGAGGCCGATATACTCGACCACCTCAAGGGAAAAAATCCAGCTTAAAGCCAATGAAAGAAGCAATGAAAGAATTTTAAAAATCTTCTTCTTCATTGAATACTCCCAGTGAGAAGGTTTCACTCATCGTCGTCAGAAAACAATTTTTCAGACGACTACAACGAAGTGACCGGAAAATATACCAAAAAAATGAGCTTTTTGCAAACGCTGGATGCCTGCCCGTTGGGCTACACCTAAAAGGGTCAAGCTCGGAATGACGAAATTGAACCCTGCCTCAACACCTCAGGAACACCATCAACGACCCGAATAAGTGTTGAGGACTGACGGCCGGAAAGATCCCCGCCATCAACGTAGAAATCTACGGTATTACCAAAATAGGCTTGAGCTTCATTGAGGGTGTTTGCAGGAGGCTTGCCAGGAAAATTTGCACTTGAAGTAAGAAGAGGTCCTGTCTTTTGAAGCAATGTCTCGAGTTCTTGATGGGCAACGATACGTACCGCGAGTGTTCCGAGGCCTTGATGGAGATATGTAAGAGATTCACTCGATGACATCACTACGCTCACTCCTGGCCAAAATTGTGCTGCGTGCCTTACTTCATCTTGAGCAATACCCAGCGCAATTACCTGCTCAGGAGTTGCCGCAATCAATGTTCCCGGTTTTTGCTCACGTGATTTAAGCTGATACAACCTTGCAACCGCCTCGGCATTTGACGCATCACACACCAAGCCGTATACCGTATCGGTTGGCAAAACACCCACTCCCCCATGTTTGAGGAGATCAACGAGACGATTGTCAGTAAGTTTCAAAAATTCCATATTCTTTTTATGCCCGAAAAAAATATACATGAAGGGCTAAAAACAAAAAAGGGACCCCACCCACGCCTAGCCTTACGGCTTAGCGCTTTGGGGGGTCCCCTACGAAACGAATAAAGTGAAAGAAACTAAAAAGAAACAAAACAACCAAAGGGAAAAAATAAAAAGATTAATAATCACCATCTTTCGAGAGCTCATGCCCTCTCCTTTCCCCAATCAATTGGGGGGTTGGGTACGAAACCGGAATTATAATAGTCAAAAAATCAAAAATATGCAAGAACTTCCTCGTCCGAGTTCAAGCGCGCATTCAACCGTGCATTTTACCCTATACCAAACATCTTCTTCGCATTTTCCACTGTCTGTGTAGCTACCTCTTCAAAAGAAACCCCTCGAAGGTTTGCAATACATTTTGCGGTTTCTTCAACATAAGCCGGCTCGTTTCGCTTGCCTCGGTACGGCACGGGCGCGAGGTATGGCGCATCGGTTTCAACCAGCATTGAGGTCAGGGGAATATGTTTTGCAGTTTCTTGGAGAGATTTTGCAAAGGTAACGATGCCGGAGAATGAAATCATGAATCCGAGTTCGATATACGCTTCGGCGTCAGCAAGGGTTCCGGTGAAACAGTGAATGACGCCGCGACGTGCGAGGCCTCCGTGTGCGATTTCTTCTGCAATGAGCCTTTGCATATCGGCATGTGCGTCACGACAATGAATGACTGCGGGCTTTACACTTGATGAACATAGTGCGAGATGCGCCCAAGCAGCTCGTCGCTGTTCTTCTTTTATCTTCTCTGCAACAGCCCCATCTTCCGGCAATCGGTAAAAATCCAAACCAAATTCTCCAATCGCAACTACCTTTGGATGTGTGAGGTATTGATCGAGATCAGAAAGATCGATCGTCCCATCGGCTTGTACGATGCCTCGGTGCGTTTCGCCCACCGCAAGCTCGTGCTCGTCGTGAAACGCAAGTGGATGCACGTGTGACGGATGGATACCCACTGCGGCCCAGACGTTGTCATATTTTTCTGCAAACGCAACTGCTGCTGCGTTTGTTGGCGCAAGTGTTCCGACCGTGAGCATGCCAAGGCCTGTTTCTTTGGCATGTGCCATGATGCGAGGAACGTCTTCAGTGAATGCAGGAAAGTGAATGTGTGTATGAGAGTCGAAAAGGCGCATAGATTGTGAAGTTGGGAAGTAATGAAGTTATGAAGAAGAGGACGGCAGATAAAAGACGGCAGATTTTTCTAACCCCTTTCTCATCCCTCTCCTAAAACCCAATCGCAGACAAGACCTGCGCTCCGTACCTGAGTGTCTCGGTAGACAAGAGAAGTGTACGAATATCGCTCACGCCGAGTATATAAACTGCTAAATAACTTACTCCAAGTGCAAAAACTCCCGCCTCTACTCCACCAACCGCGGCACCCGCGAGACGATGCAAAAGCCCGAGCCCAGGAATCATGGTAATGAGCCGACGTGCAAGATCAAGAAGCGTAACCACGAGGTTGAGCAAAGCGCTTACGATGACGGCGATTGTGAGAAATGCGAATAACAAACCGATGAACGTTCCGGAAAGCGGAATGCCCAGCACATCTTCAATCCATCCTACTCCCCAAATACCCGCCGCGATACTGATAACCAAACTGATCAATCCTCCTGCCATACGGACAAAACCCCGTCGCCATCCGGTAATAACGAGTGCGATTGCGATAAGCGCAAAGATAATGTCGATGTAATACGGCTGCATACTATTTTGCTAGTTTAAGAACGGATTCGAGCACGCTTTGCACCTCAGTAATACCTTGGCTTTCGCTAAAATGTCCAAACTTATGCTCAATAATAACAGAGGAGCCGATGTCATTTTTGAAGACATCTTGGTTATCAAGAGGAACGTATTCGTCATTGTCTGAAAATATCGCAATACTTTTCTTGAGATGATTTTTTACTAATGGGAAATCAATAGGAGTTTTCAGCCATTCTTTTAAAAGATCGTTCGTGATTTGGTTGTCTTCTAAGTTTGTCAATCTTGAGAAGAATCCAGCAACAAAAACCGCACCCCCTGCAATTTGCCCTTCGGGAAGCTCAGAAAGCAGTCGTACAATTGTTTGGCATCCCATGCTGTGACCAATGAAAAATGTTTGTTCATCAACAAGGCCCACTGCCTCCTGAAGTGCAGGTATCCATCGCACAATACGTGGCTCTTGGGGAAATGGAAGCTGAGGAATGACAACTAAAAAACCGCGCGCTTCAAGCTCGCGCTTCAACCATGGGAACCATCCGTTTTCTGGGTATCCATCCCATCCGTGAACAATGATGACGCGGTTTTGCATATTCATTCTTTTGATGCGTGAGACGCCATGAATGGCGTCTCTACGTCACATCTTGCTCTCTCTTCGGGAATAACGGTGCGCCGTGAATTACCTTTTCTCCAGTATACCGCGCGAGAATTTCTTTGCTGATGCTTGGCATGATTGGACTAAGTACTTCTGCAATAAAGCGAATCATGGCTGCGAGTTCGGAAAGTGTTTTTTTGCATGCATCAAGATTTGTTTTTGCGGATTTGAATGGCTCTTCGATTTGAATTTTTGCGTTCGCGGCGGCAATATATTCCTGCACGAGTTCAAGGTATTTTTTGAAGTCTCGTGATTCCATTGCAATATGCAAAGAGTCGGCGGGTTTGAAACCCGCCGCTACACTTGCAACATCTACCACGTCCAAAACACCGTCAAAATACTTTACGCCCATGGCCGCAACACGACCCACAAGGTTACCGAGTGAATTTGCGAGATCGTTGTAGCGCTCTTCAAGACGCGCACGAGAAATATCACCGTCACCGAGCAAAGGAAGCTCGCGGAGCAATAAGTAGCGCGTCGCATCAATTCCGTAGAGATCGACAAGTTCTTTTGGATGAATAACGTTCCCAATCGACTTACTCATCTTCTCCCCTTCTACGGCAAAGAATCCGTGCACGGTAATTTCGGTAGGAAGTGAGAGACCCGCAGAAAGTAAAAATGCCGGCCAATAAATTGCGTGGAAACGCACAATATCTTTTCCAATGACATGCGTGCGAACATGAGCGTTTGTCCAAAAGTCAGCGAATGCCTGCGCATCATCTGCAAATCCAAGTGCAGTAATATAGTTTGAAAGCGCATCAACCCATACGTACATGACCTGGCTCTCATCTCCCGGAACGGGCACGCCCCAATTCTCTGCACGCTGTACCGAACGCGAAATACTAAAGTCTTCCAACTTTTTTACAAACGCGAGCATTTCATTTCGACGCTCTTCGGGAACAATGTTCATGGAATGCGTTTTTCCATTCCACGTTGCCGTTCCTTTTTTGAGCAGGTCTTCGAAAAATGTTTGATAATTTGAAAGCTTGAAGAAATAGTTTTCCTCTTTAATCACTTCAACGGATTTTTTGTGTGTTGGACAAAGATTTCCTTCGAGCAAATCTTCTTGCGCATAAAATGCTTCACAACCTACGCAATACAAACCTTCGTACGCACGCTTATCAATATCTTCGGGCCTAAACATGCTCCACAGCTTTTGCGCACCGCGCATGTGCAGGTCATCTCGAGTGCGAATAAAGTTATGCAACGATTCGTCAAGACCGAGTTCATCAGCAAGCTTACGAAATTCTTCTGCATGACGTGCAACAAAAATCTCGGTTTCCTCTCCTGCATCACGAGCAGCACGAACGTTTTTTAAACTATTATCGTCGCTTCCAAATTGCCCCCGCACCATTTCGCCGCGCGACTTGTAATAGCGCAGTAATACATCAACTTGAAAAAGCTCAACCGCGTAGCCAATATGCGGTGTTGAGTTTACGTACGGAATGGAGGCGGTGATATAGCGAGTCATATTTGGTGAAGTTATGAAGAGTCTACTCGAAATCTATTTCTTCTTCAATTCAATGAGTTTTGGAAGTGAAGTGAGTCGGGTTAGGGTTGTGAAAAGTACATACACATCACCCCGTGATTTTCTTGGGGGCTAGGGGGTGCTCTTTTCTCACTTTTGAATCTATATACTTTTCTATATTAAATTCTATATAAAATTTAATATATATTTGTAAGTCACAAATTGTGACTTCCACCACTCAGCTGTTCATCGCATCTTTGGTGCAACGACGATGACGAACTCGCCTTTTGTGCTTGTCTTGGCAAATTGCGCGAGGACTTCAGTGGCGGTTCCGCGGTAGATTGTTTCGTGGAGTTT
>JBBTSN010000016.1:0-7652 GCA_038078775.1 Patescibacteria group bacterium
TCTAGGCTATTCATCGGCACATGTTGATGATCCTGAGCGAGGATTCTCATTTCAATCAGATGGTCCGCTTGATATGCGTTATGACGTGCGAGATGGCGTGACTGCTGCGGACATTGTGAACGGGTGGTCGCGTGATGATCTTACGGATCTCTTTCGTCGCTACGGCGAAGAGTCTCGTGCGCCGCAGGTTGCGAAGGCAATTTTTGATGCACGACGAGAGATGCGTATTACTCGTACGCTTCAGCTTGCGTCGGTAGTTTCATCCGTTGTTCCTCGTACGGGAAAGATTCATCCTGCAACGCGTGTTTTTCAAGCATTACGTATTGCCGTGAACGATGAATTTGGTTCAGTAGAAAAAGGTATTGTTGCAGCGATAAACGTTTTAGCACCAGGAGGAAAATTAGCGGTAATCAGTTTTCATTCGCTTGAGGATCGTATTGTGAAGCATGCTTTTTTGGAAAGTACTCAAACAAAAGTGCTTACCAAAAAACCTATCGTCGCAACACACCAAGAGCAGAAAGATAATCCGCGATCTCGAAGCGCCAAGCTGAGAATAGTAGAGAAGTTGTGAGGTGAGGTAGCCGTGTCATTTCGATCCCCCTTCGCCGAAGGCTTCGGTGGGAGAGAAATCTTCGAGAATCCTGCTCTGGAATCGTGATGATCTCTTACTGCGTTCGAGATGACACGGGCGACATTTTCAATGAACTATAAAATATTCGTATGGAGGAACGAAGAAACTTTTTCAAAGAACAGTCATCGGTCGTGCAACTGAGTTTTGCAGGAGCAGCTTTTCTGTTACTGCTCACGGGATACATTATGCAAGTGAATGCTTCCTCAACAAAAGCATATGCTTTGCGTGATGCAACGTTGACGTACGAGGAATTATTGCGTTCACAAGATCGACTTGCGGCTGAGGTTGATCGACTGCGTTCGCTCTCGAGTGTTATGGAGCGTAAAGCATTTTTGGATCTTGTTCCCGTAGGAGAAATTACCTACATCACGGTAAACACGTCAGATACGGTTGCAATTAAGTAAGATTCTGAACACAGTGAAGAATCTTCGTGACTTGTAAGATGCTTCGCTGTGCTCAGCATCTGGCCTCTGTTATACTTTCCTGAGCTATGAGTTCAGGAAAGAGTTCTTCTTCGAACATGCACCGGCCACGTCCGGCTGTTTTGCTTATTTTGGATGGTTTTGGTATTGCACCGCATGGTGAAGGTAATGCGATCACCCTTGCGCGTACGCCGAACCTTACAAAATGGACGCAGCGATATCCTGTTGTTACGCTGAAGGCTTCGGGTGAAGAGGTGGGACTATCTTGGGGTGAGATGGGAAACTCTGAAGTTGGCCACTTGGCAATTGGCGCTGGGCGCGTGTATTCACAAACGCTTCCTCGTATTAATAAAACGGTAACCGATGGTTCGATTGCTTCTTTACTCCCTTTTACCCAAGTATTTACAAAGGTTAAAGAATCAGGTGGAACGCTTCATTTGATTGGTATTATTTCTTCGGGAAAAGTGCATGGATTCGATGAGCATGGCTTGGCGTTGATTAAGGCAGCAAAAGCTGCGGGAGTGAAGCGCGTTGCGGTGCACGGAATTCTTGATGGCCGTGATACCCTGTATAACTCAGGGAAAGAATTTATTGCTTCTTTTGAAGCAAAGATGAAGGAAATTGGCTTGGGATTTTTTGCGTCACTTTCTGGGAGATATTACGCCATGGATCGCGACAATCGTTGGGATCGTGTAGAGAAAGCATATAGGGCGATTGCGCTCGGTGAATCCCCTCTTGTTTCCGAGAGCACTGATGAAGCAATTGCACAGTCGTATGCAAAAGAAACGTATGATGAAGAATTTGTTCCTACGGTTATTGTGCGAAAAGGAAAACCGGTTGCACCTGTTGTTTCGGGTGATGGGGTGATATTTTTTAATTTTCGTCCTGATCGTGCGCGTGAGCTTGCTCGAGCTTTTGTTCTGCCTGCGTTTGATGCATTTTCACGAGAGTATATTCAACATGTTTCGTACGTTACCATGACGGAGTACGAAAAAGGATTGCCGGTTCTTGTTGCGTTTGCTCCGATTGCCATCGTTAAACCTCTTGCGGAAGTTATTGCTGATGCGGGGCTTGTGCAGCTCCATATTGCAGAGACTGAAAAATATGCACACGTGACGTTTTTCTTGAACGGAACTCGTGAAGAGCCCTTTGCGCACGAAGATCGGGTGCTTATTCCTTCGCCACACGTCGCGACGTACGATCAAAAGCCAGAAATGAGCGCGTACGCGGTTACTGATCGTATTGTGCAGGAAGTAAGTCGAACGAATTACGATGTGATTATTGCGAATTTTGCGAACGCGGACATGGTTGGGCATACGGGAAACGTTGAAGCAACCACGAAAAGTATTGAAGTGATTGATGAGTGTCTGGGCCGAATTGTTGATGCGGTTCTCGCAGAAGACGGCGCAGTGTGCATTACGGCTGATCATGGAAATGCTGAAGAGGTGCTCAATTTACAAACACACGGCATGGATAAGGAACACAGCACAAACCCGGTTCCTTTTTGGATTATTACGAAGGAACTTGAGGGTAAATCAGGTATTTCTGGAGATGTCCCCGAGGGAGACTTATCGCTTTTGCCGCCTGTGGGTATGCTTGCGGATGTTGCACCGACATTCTTAGCACTGCTCGGTGTCACACCTCCGCCAGAAATGACGGGGACATCATTACTTCCTTAACAAAAAATATATGGGAGAAAAGAAAGGAGATGGAACTCTCGGAGATTTAGGAAAAAAGAATGACAAAAATATTGGGAAAAAGTCAGAAGTGCGAGAGCACACACCTAAACAACAGCGTGTTGATCTTAGCAAAGATGGTTACAATGTAGATTCTTGGAGCGAGGCGTTTGTAGAATGGGCGAAAAAGCAAAAGTGGTATCGTCCCAATTTACTCTATACCGGATTTGATGCAGATGATATTGGAAAAAATCAAGCAGCTTCTTGGGGAGCGGGAACTATTTTTTGTGCTGCCGAATCTGATTTTCTCGCCGGAGAACGAAGCAATAATCCTATTGATTACGCGCAGGAGTATACGCGATCGGCGATTGCGGTTTATGACCCTGCAAAGATGGAAGAGCAGAGTATTCGTGCCTATAGAATGACAGATCCTTCTGCGCTTATTGTGGTTGTGAAATTGAAACTTGAATAGAGAGATCACGTATGCAGAATCTCTCCGAATTCGTGCAGGCGTTTGCACTTCGTATTGCAAATGAGCCTCAGACGGGGAGTCAGGTTCCTCGAGTGTTTTATGTGGGAGGAACGGTGCGTGATCGGGTGAGGGGTATTGAGGCGTATGATGTAGATGTTGAGGTGTACGGTGTTGCGGCAACACGTGTACAAGAATTGCTTGAGGAAATTGCAGGTGAATCGGTTGATGCGTTTGGTGTTGCCTTTGGGGTGTACAAGATTTCTTGTGCAGATGGTGTGGTTGATGTTGCGCTTCCTCGATCTGAATCGAAGAAGGGAAAAGGGCATAAGGGATTTTCGATTACCGGAGATCCACATTTATCTTTTGAGGATGCGCTTCGTCGGAGGGATTTTACGATGAACGCTATGCTTGCTGATGTACTTACGGGTGAGATTATTGATCCGTATCATGGGAAAGATGACATTGTGCACGGCTTGTTACGCGTAGTTGACGAGCGAACGTTTGTTGAAGACCCACTTCGGATTTATCGGGGCATGCAATTTGTTGCAAGGTTTGATTTTGCGGTTGAAGAAAAGAGCATGAAGTTGTTTTGTGAGATGGCGCAATCTCCTGAACTTGATACGCTTTCTCTAGAACGGGTGACTGAGGAATGGAGAAAGATGTTACGAAGCGAGCATCCGGAAAAAGGTTTGCGTTTCCTTGAGGAGACTGGACTTCTTGCGAGGTATCCTGAACTTTATGTGCTTTGTACAACGGAACAGGATTCGCGATGGCATCCTGAGGGATCGGTTTGGGAACATGTAATTTTGTCATGCCGGACACCGATCCTCTCGGGCAAGCCCGTTGGGGTAAACCGGCATCCGGCGCATCAAGAACGATGGATTCCGGGTCAAGCCCGGAATGACGAGGGCGAGTTCGATCTCGTCACGTATCGTCTTGCGCTTTTGTTGCATGATGTGGGGAAGGGGGTTGTGACGAAGAAAATTGGAAAGAAGATTTCTGATGAGGGGCATGCGGATGCGGGAATTGAAATTACGAAAAGGTTTTTTAATCGGTTTACGTTTGGTGATGATTGTGAGAAAGATGTTTTGGTGTGTGTGAAGTTTCATGAAGTGCTTCCTGAGTTGTATCGCAAGGCTCACGCGGGGGATTTTACTGAGGCGCAGAGTGCGAATGCGCTTCGGATATTGTGGCGAGATGTGGGGGTTGATCGTGTGCCGCTTTTTTTGGCGGTGTGTGAGGCAAATGCGCGGGGGAGAGATTTGCCGCTTGATGATCGACCCTATCCGGTGCGCGTTTGGGCAGAAGAGCTTTCTCATCGGTATGGGCTTTTTGCTGCTGCGGCTGAACCGCTTCTCTCAGGTGCTGATGTGCAGAATATTGCACTGCGTCTCGCGTGCCCTATTCCTCAAGGCAAGAAATTTGGTATGCTCCTTGCGGATATTGAATTGGCCCGTGACCGGGGAGAGATTGTGACGAGAAATGACGCGATTGGGTATTTGGAGGCGTTATTTGTCTCTGTCATCCCGAACGTACGTGAGGGATCTACCCCGCCGACTGTGATCAGCAGGATCCATAAGGGAGATCCCTCCTGGCGTCGGGATGACACATGAACTCGATGACAACGAGCTCATTTACACCACTTCTACATCAAAAACTTCATTACTTCACTCCTTCATTACTTCCCAACTTCTCACTATGTACAACGACATTCCTTCCGAACGAACATCCAAACGTGCAATATTTGTCGCACTTCTTTGCTGCATTACGCTTGTCAGCGTTCTTGCAGCTGGTTACTTTGCATGGATGACCAAGAATTTGCAAAGCAACATTGCTCAAAATAATGAGGTGCTTGTGCCAGATTATGATTCTGAACCTGAGCCTTCGAGTGATGAGGCTGCTGTGGTTCCTGTGTATTCTTTTACGTATCCGGTTATCGTCCAGCCCGTGCGGCGAACCGAAGTTCCCGAAGGATGGTGGGGTCCAACGCTTCTTATGGTTATGATTTCGGATTGGGAAGATTCGAACAGGGATTCTGGATACTGTACGCATATTCGTGAGTATGTAACGGACGAGAAGATTCTTTTGAGTCGCGGTGTAACGCCAGGCTATATATATCTTACTGATACAGGGGTTCGTGCTGCACTTGTGTCGTATTTCGCTGTTGCTCCCGAGGACGAAAAGGAGTTTTTCGATGGTATCGATGCAGTTATGGATAGTGATGATACTTTTGCTCAAGACTATGTGATGTGTGAGGGTGCTGCGGGTGCCCGCAAGTTCCTTCTTTTAGACGATGTACGCACGAATGTTCTTAATGATGGAGGCGATTCTACACAGTCTTATCCCGAAGTTCTTGAATGGTCTGAAGATGCAACTCTTGGATCCACCTGGACGGCATATCCCGCAGGAGAATATCCGATCATGGACGGTTATCGCTTCTATCCTGATTGGTACGGAAATGTAATTGTGCGAACTGGCTATGGTGACGCCGGTTATTCACATTGGCAGTATCAGCTGCTGCAGGATACCTCGACTGAACCTCTCCTTACTCTTTTGGAGAAGTGCAATCTCGAACCCACTCCTGATTACGAGGATTCCATTCTGACCTGTGAAGTTGAATACGGTAAATAATCAAGAACAAAAGATACGAAAAACGCTCGCTATTCTTCGCGAGCGTTTTTCTGAGTTGGGTGCGCTTGATATGGGTACTGATTTTCAGATGCTTGTTGCGGTGGTGCTTTCGGCGCGGACAAAAGATGAGCAGGTGCTGAAGGCGCTTCCGGGATTATTTGGTGCGTATCCTGATGGAGATGCTTGTGCACATGCGACTCCGGAAGAAATTGGTGTGCATATTTCTCGCATCGGTTTGTATAAGAGTAAAGCGAAATACATTGTTGCACTTGCAAAGAGATTGCGTGATGAATATGGGGGTAAAGTTCCGGGGACTATGGGCGAGCTTGTGACACTTCCGGGCGTTGGGAGAAAAACGGCGAGTGTTTTGTTGACAGCTCGTTTTTCAACGCCTGCTATTGCGGTTGATGCGCATGTGTTTCGTATTACGCAGCGGCTTGGATGGGCAAAAGCATCTTCTGTTGGCGCGCTAGAAAAGAAATTGCTGCGCATTGTACCGAGTTATGTACAGCATGAGGTGAATATGACCATGGTTCCTTTCGGGCGTGCCATTTGTGTTTCTGGGACTCCTCGATGTTGGACGTGTCCTGTGGTTGATCTTTGTGCGTATACGCAAAAGAATCTCGAGCGTCCAAAAGATGCAAGAATGATTTTAGAGAAAGCGGAGAAACAACGAAAAGAAATTGAACGTTTGAAATATGAAGCGTTTTCTTAGTCTTGATCGAACATTGACGGAAAGGCTTCGCTCCTACGGAAAGGGTTCGTTGGAATTCTGGAAGTTTATTGCGTCAAAAGGGATGTTGGGATTTGTGGGGATTTGGATTGGTGTTGCGGGTATGGGGTGGATGATGTGGTGGGAGCCTCTTGTTCCTTTGGTATTGAGTTATGTAACGCTGCTTATTGTTCAGGCGATTGTGAAGCGTGAGCGTCAAAACTTTGAGAAAATTTCTGGCTACAAGATGTGGATTCGAACGTATTCTTTCCCCTCGGGGCATTCTACAGAAAGTGCGGTGTTAGCTTTTGCTCTTGCGTTGTATCCAGCGTATCCGGACGCCGTTCTCTTTTCTGTTGTCTGCGGTCTCTTATCTCTTCTCTGCCTTCTTGTCGTTTATTCGCGTATTGCCGTTGGGGTGCATTATGTAACCGATGTTATTGCAGGGTTGTGTTTGGGTACGTTGTACGCGGTGGCGTTTATGTAGGAGTGTGTCGTAGGGGCGGAACATCTTCCGCCCAGTGATGTGAATCGGGTTATAGGTATTGTGAGGAAAAACGAGTCTGTTAATGGGTTGGGAGGGGATTTTGAGATGAGGGGGTGCTGTGTTCCTGTATGTTTGGTGGTGTTGAAATGTAACGTATAGGTTACATTAATGCGAAATACGTTTTACATCGGATGTGTTTGTATATGAGGGCCGGCGGTACCCCCATTTTTTGCTAAAAGTTTGTATGACAAATTGTATGTAGATTTGTACATACAATTGTATATACATTTTAGGAAGTCGCCGTAGCAAGAAAAACGGATAGGGTATCCAGCCCTGCTTGCGAAACAATGTTATGCATCGTCACCCCATCTCCTTAAAAGATTCACTTTACGTTTCACATCTGCTATCTTTTCATCCGTATGCGTATTGTTATTCTTGCCGGCGGAGTGGGTACTCGGTTGTGGCCCATGAGCAGAACAAGTAAGCCGAAGCAATTTTTTAACGTCTTGTCTGATCAGCCGTTGCTTCGTGATACGTACGACCGTGTTGCAAAGGCATATCGGTTTGAGGATATCTTCGTTTCGGTTTCCCCTGCGTTTGCTGAACATGTTCGAACGGTAC
>JBBTSN010000017.1:0-1328 GCA_038078775.1 Patescibacteria group bacterium
GGGGCGCTTTTTTGTTTTCGGCGATGTATCCCTGCACCCCGCCAGTCGGTCCCTCTGATTTGGGACCGTCAAGCTGATTGTGTCTCGGGGCTGTTAATAAGTGAGAATTGGTGGACGGGATAGAGGTCCCAGTTTTTTCTTTCAAAATCTTTTATGATGATGAAGACGTAATCAAGAAGCGTCTCCGGACTTTCAAACGACAACTTATTTTTTGTGCCTTTTCTAATCCCTCGGTTCAAGTTTTCAATACTGTTCGTGGTGTAGATGAGCCGGCGCACATCGACCGGAAAATCGATATACGTCAGATAGTATTCGATCGTGTCCTCACGAAAGTGGCGGCGAATTTCAGAATATTTATCTTCCCATTTTTTGCAGAAGTCTTCTATTTTAGCCAGTGCTTTTTCTTTGGTGGCCTCGGCTGAAAAATTATCAAAAACATGTTTAAGATCTAGAGCCACGGTCGCCTTGTCTTTTGGACGAATAGCGAGAAGTACGTTTCTCATTTTGTGCACCACGCATTTTTGAAGTTTGGCGTTTGCAAAAGATTTCATGACAACGTCTTCCATGCTTTTAATGCCATCAGCGACAACCAGATCCACATTCTTCAAGCCTCGTTTTTTAAGTTGAGCAAAGAGTGTTTCCCAGACCTCAGTTGATTCGGTTGGATTGATGGTGAGACCCAATAATTCGCGTCTGTTGTCGCTATTAACGCCATAGCAGACATAGACCGCTTCTTTGGAATAGGAGTCGCCGCGGCGCACTGTGATGAAGATACAATCCGCAAAGATGACGGAATAGCTCTCGCTGAGAGATGAATTTTCCCAAGCCAGCCGGATGCCATGAAACTGCTCGGCGAGTTTGTTGATGGTGGTGTGGCTCACGGAGTTGCCGAAAAACGATTCCATGACTTCGGAGATATCTCTCGAGGTCATGCCTTTTTTGTATAGCGTGAGACAGAGTTCGTTGACCTGATCCTGACTCATTTTGAAGAGCTCGAGCGCGATCGGAGCGAAGCCGTTGTTTCGCGTTCGCGGCACTTCGATAACGAGACCGTCTTTCATGAGAGCTTTGAGGCTTCTGGAATAATAGCCATTGCCCTTATCTGCCACGGCCGTCTCCAAATATTCTTCCCGCTCCATGCCGAAGAGCACTTGCAGATTTTGTTTAGCGAACTCCTTCATGGAAAGGCTGGGAAGTGCCAACCTCATGTTTTTCATGCTCGAAGCGAGGTAGGCCTCGGCTCTGCTTGGGTTTGTTTTCTCGGTTTTCATAGATGGTTTGGTCATAGACTAGAAGCCTACTCCAGACACAATCTAGTTTACAGTCCC
>JBBTSN010000018.1:0-3500 GCA_038078775.1 Patescibacteria group bacterium
TGGTACGAGGGCGGCCACGGTCATGGAGTACCCACATATCGATGTTTTGTACCGCTTCGGTGATGCCAATGAGGAGCTCGTGCTCGGTGGGAGCAAGATGATTTCTGCGCCTTTACTGATGAGCTTGTTTGCCATGATGCTTGCGGCGGGAAGCGCGTTTCCTTTGGTTGAAACAACGCGGGCCGAGCGGCCTTTTTGAGCGAGATCACGCTTGAGGTTGATGCCGAGGCTTGGCAAAAAGCGTCCGATGCGGTCGGCATCTTTATCTTCACCGTATACACTGAGGCCAAAGTGGATTTTTCCTTCGGGGAGATTTTCAAGAACCTCGAGAAGAACCGTGCGCAAATCGAATTCCGTTGCCTGTTTTGGGGCAGTTTTTACAATACGGCCAAGCTTTTGCACACTTCCTGAGGTGCGCATGAGCTCTGAGGCGTCTTTCCAGGCATCTTCGTAGAGGGCGATGATTTCGTTTGCGAACACTGGCTCTTTGTGGCTGAGCTCAGCGATTTCGGCAACGGAAATGGCTTGATGGGTTCCTAGAATGGCAAAACTTTGCATAAAATATACACATAACGTCATCCCGGGCTTCCCGCCTGCCGGCAGGCAGGGACCCGGGGTCCATCGTTTCTTGATGCGTTGGATGCCGGATCGGTGTCCAGCATGACGATGAATGCACACACTCTACACCGCTTGACGCAAATCGACAATTTCGCTACTCTTTGCGCACTTATTCTTGTCCATGACCCAATTTTATTGGGTTGTCCCACTTCGTCCTCCCTCAGCTCCTTCGGAGCTTCGGTCGGACTACGTTAGGGACCAAGTCAACCTATGTTGTACGAACTCATGGCCATCCTTCCTTCGCATATTAGCGATAACGAAATTGATGGAACAATCGATATTCTTGCGAAACTCGTAGAAAATGCGGGTGGTAAGGTAGAAAAGACGCAGAACTTGGGTAAAATCAAGCTTGCGTACCCAATTAAGCGTCAGCGTCATGGCGTTTACGCAATGCTCTACGTTGAGGTTTCTTCCGATCAAATGAAGAAGCTCGACCAAAACCTTCGTCTTGCTGATGAAGTTGTTCGCCACATGCTTATCGCACGTCCTGAAGGTATCCCAACTGCGGAATTCAAGATGGTTTCTTACACTGCTCCTCTTACTGCTGAAGGTCGCCGCGCAAATGAACGTGACGAACGTGCACCAAAACCAATCGATAAGGTTGTTGAGAAATCTGCTGTAGCTACTGAAGAAATTTCAGGAAAGCTTGATGCAATTCTCGAATCCGATATCATGAAGGGTGTTTAGTCGTTAACATTCTCATTATGGCCGGAACCCTTAATAAGGTTATGCTCATTGGTAACCTTACTCGTGACCCAGAATTGAAGAAAACGACGGGTGGCCAAAGCGTGTGTAGTTTCAGCATTGCGACCAATCGGTCATATACCGACGCATCGGGTCAGCGAAAAGATCAGGTTGAATATCACAACATCGTTACGTGGGCAAAGCTTGCAGAAATTTGCGGGCAATACCTCGTAAAAGGAAAAAAGGTATACGTTGATGGACGTCTTCAAACCCGTGAATGGGATGGACAAGATGGTCAGAAAAAATACCGAACCGAAGTTGTGGCAGAAAACATGATTATGCTTGATCGCGGAGGTAGCCCAATGGCAGGCGGCGCTCCGGTTCCTCAATCGGTCGGGGCAAGCGCACTTGCTGACGCTCCCGTGAGCAATCCTGATGATGAAATCAAACTTGAAGACATTCCCTTTTAATCCTTCTTTTACTCTATGATTCAACGAACTGAAGGTCGTCACTGCTTCTTCTGTGTTCACAAGGAAGTAGTCATCGACTATAAAAATACTGACGTGTTGCGCCGATTCATTTCCTCCTTCGGAAAGATCGTTGCTCGTAAGCGTAATGGCGTTTGCGCAGGTCACCAGCGTGAACTCGCTCAAGAAATTAAGCGTTCTCGCATCATTGGCCTTCTGCCTTTCGTAGCGCGCTAAACAAAAAGATGCCTTGTCCTTTGTGGGACGGGCGTCTTTTTTGTTTGATTATGTGGTATGAGACTGTTGTCATCCCGACGATAGGAGGGATCTCCTAGGTTGGCAGATCCTCCTATCGTCGGGATGACACAGCGCCATCATTACGATCTTTTTTTGTCCCGTATATCGTAGACAAATAATGGGTGATTTCATTTATGAGTAGATATCATGATCGCCCACATCGATAAATGAGATCACTCCGTTATCCTCAATGGCAAACATAATTCGATAAGATTTGGTGATAGAAAATGCCCAGAATCCTTTTAGTTCACCTTTCAATTTATGTGTTTTCAGTTTTGGATTAAGCCTGTTTTCTCGAAATATTGTTTCTTGTTTCAAGATTTCTGATTTTAAACTTTTGGGTAATTTCTTAAGTGCTCGGAGAAAGTGTGAAGAATACTTGATTTCTTCAACTTTCATACTATCTCATAAGGTTCGCTAAGGAGCCTTTGAGTGTTTTGAGCTTTCCGGAATCGCGTTCTTTTTTGTATACCGCTATTGCCTCAAGAGCATTTTGTTCTTCAATGAAGCTTCTTAGTGCAGTGCGAAAAAGCTCGGAGCGGGTCATGTGGTTCTTTTTTGCAATTTTTTCTGATTGTATGACGAGTGCAGGTGGAAGTGAGATGGTGACGAGGGATGATGTACGCATAGAATTGTTACTTAGTATTAACTTTACAATACGGTGTTCCTGTTTTCATGTCAAACAAAAATATCAGCTCATTCTTGGCGTTTTTCCCCGTATATCGTAGACAAATATTGTGTGACATTTTTAATCTCCCTTACGTCTTTTATATAGGAGTACAGCGGCTGCAATGATAGCAATTACTTCAAAAAGAAATGTCCAATGGAGTATAAAGTTCCAAACCCAAAAATTGTATTTAGCAGGGACGGTGAAAAGAAAAACATCATAATCAATAAATGGGTAGGGCCAGTTTATACCGCCAACAATTGAATCGAGAACAAGATGGAGGATGATGTTTGCGAGCGCGATAATTGTTATTATGTATAGTGCACGTTTATTGAATATCTTTGCTATGAGTATAAGAAATATTCCTAGCGCTATCCAAAAAAGCGGCAAGTGAGTCCAGTAATGATGATGTAAGGTTTGGCGATTGTCGACAAGGTAGAAATACAACATGTCGATGTCGGGAAAAATGCTTGCTAAAAGTCCAACCCACAAAAACTTTTTAGTTTTGAGCTTGTTTTGTAGCCAGTGCGTGAGCAAGAATCCGGCAGGTAAATGACCAATAAACATAGCATTTGTGGTTATGTATTCGTGCATTTCTTCTCTTATGTTAGCATCTTTGCATTATTATGCACTACGACGACGCAAAACTGAGGCTCGAAACATGGGATCGTGTTCTTGAACGCATCCATGTTTTTACTTCCCATCACTGTCAACATCGTCGGTTTCTATCTATACTGAATCGAGACACATAAATATCGTATGCCGAA
>JBBTSN010000019.1:0-2791 GCA_038078775.1 Patescibacteria group bacterium
CGAGAACGGTCGCGGTACCGAGAAGCATCGCGACGTGAGTGTCATGGCCGCAGGCGTGCATGACGCCGACCGTTTGGCCATTGTACTCGGTCTTCGCTACTGATTTGAACGGCACATTGACGCGTTCTGTCACCGGCAATCCGGCCATATCCGCACGCAAGCCGATAACGGGACCGGGCATTGAGCCTTTCAATATTCCAACGACTCCGGTTTTGGCAATGCCGGTTCGATGTTTGCCGATATCTGCGCCCGACACGGTGTGGAAGTCGTGGGAGTTTCGGATTCGTCCGGTGGCATCCATAATGCCGAAGGTCTCGATATTGCCGCCTTGCACACTCACAAAAAAGCCACTGGCTCAGTCAAAGACTTTCCAGGCTCTCGCAATATTCGCAATGGCGAGTTACTCGAGCTTGAGTGTGGCGTACTCGTCCCGGCTGCTCTCGAAAGCCAAATCACGATCGACAACGCCGCTCGTATTAACGCCAAAGTTATTCTCGAGCTGGCTAATGGACCAACTACCGTCGAGGCTGACGACATTTTGTTTGGCAAAGGCATCCAAGTCATCCCAGACATCCTAGCCAACGCCGGCGGCGTGACCGTGAGCTACTTCGAATGGGATCAGAATATGAAAGGGGAAACCTGGCCGGCTGACAAGGTCGATGCGATGTTAAAGGACCACATGGAAAAAGCGGCGGAGGAGGTTTGGACCCGCGCTTCGGAGCATAGTATTGATATGCGTCGGGGTGCATTTATTTTGGCGCTGGAGCGACTTCAGCACGCAAGAAAGGAACCCTCCGTTACTTGAATTTAAGGCCGGCTAAATTATTTACGGTCTCTAGTGATATACGTCTAACATGTTGGATGAGCTTGAATTTTGATAATTTTAATTCCTTGGATAGGATTTCCTCCGGTCCCCATCGATGACTGACGATATTGCGCCACTTTTTTATTTGCTGAATCTTTTGAAAATCAATGCGTTGTACCAACCGACGTAAGTGATCGGGTAAATAATCATTATATCGATTATCTATTTTTGGGATTATTGACTCCTCGAGTTTCTCGATGCCCTTTGCTTTATTAATTTTGATGTTGAGTTCCTCTAATTCCTTAAAAATAGATCCCCCATATTTTTCCTTGAGTGCGCTAAAAGCTTCATACGAAAGATTAAAATAGTTTTTGTACGATTCCTTCTTTTTCTTGGGAGATCTTTTATACCGTTTTTTGAATGCTTGTAGAATTTTTAGTTTATTATCAAATGATAGGTATTGTAAGAATTCGTACACGCTAAATTTTTTGTATTTATCTAGATCGTAGATGTTTATCAAAATTAAATCTAGAAGCCCCTCGATAGCAATGGAACTGTTCAAAATGATGATTTCAATATCGTTGCTCTTTGTAATATTTTTGTACAATCGTTTTATAAATTTTGAAAAACCTTCAACCTGATAAAAATCCATCGGAATAGATGCTTTTTTTAAATCAAAAATACCCTCCTTTAGTAATTTTTCAAAAGTCTTTGTTTCTGGAGGTCTCAATAATGACTGAACCCGATCGCTTCTAAGCTTAAAAATTTTTGGCACAAGGTTTAATACCTTAGTAATCTAAGATTCAACTTTACACTGAATTTACGGATTTTGTGTAGTAGCCATCCGCTTTACTCTTTTAATATTTAGCTTTACTCTGTAGGGCAATATGCCCTACGACCACAAGCACATCGACGCCAAATGGCAGAAGCGCTGGGATGAAGCCGGTGTTTTTGAGGCTAAAGATGGCTCTAAGAAAAAGAAATACTACGTTCTCGTAGAGTTTCCGTATCCGTCTGGAGCAGGGCTTCACGTTGGGCATCCACGCTCGTATACGGCGCTCGATATTGTGGCTCGCAAGAAACGGATGGAGGGCATGAACGTACTTTTCCCGATGGGTTGGGATGCTTTTGGTCTGCCGGCTGAGAACTACGCCATCAAAACTGGGGTTCATCCGTCTGTTACCACTCAAGAGAACATCGACACTTTCCGCCGACAGCTCAAAGCGATTGGTTTTAGTTTCGATTGGTCTCGTGAGATCGATACCACTGACCCGAAATATTATCGTTGGACACAATGGATGTTCAACCAGTTTTTCAAAGCCGGCCTTGCGTATAAAGCCAAGGCGATGATCAATTGGTGTCCAAAAGACAAAACCGGTCTCGCTAACGAGGAGGTCGTTGGAGGTATGTGTGAGCGCTGCGGAACTCCGGTTGAGAAGCGTGAGAAAGAACAGTGGATGATCGCCATCACCAAATATGCCGATCGTTTGATCGATGATTTGAAGACTGTCGACTATCTTCCGAAGATCAAGAAGCAGCAGGAGGATTGGATTGGTCGTAGCGAGGGTGCCGAAATTGATTTTTCGATCGACGGATCTTCGGAGAAGGTAACCGTGTTTACTACTCGACCTGACACACTGTTCGGTGTCACGTACGTTGTGCTTTCTCCCGAGCATCCACTCGTGGCTTCGATCACAACTGAGAAGCAAAAGAAGATTGTCGAGAAGTACGTGGCAGAAGCCAAGAAGAAGACCGATATCGAGCGTGGTGATGAATCGAAAACCAAAACCGGTGTCTTAACCGGTGCGTTTGTCGTGAATCCAGCAAACAACGAAAAAGTTCCGGTTTGGGTTGCCGATTACGTGCTTGCTGGTTATGGCACCGGAGCTGTCATGGCTGTGCCGGCGCATGACGAGCGAGATTTTGCCTTTGCGAAGAAGTATGAGTTACCGATGAAGTGGGGCGTAGCGCCGCGCATAGATTGCC
>JBBTSN010000020.1:0-6533 GCA_038078775.1 Patescibacteria group bacterium
GCGTGCATGATGTGATCTTCGATAAATTCTGATTGCACAGGACGAAACGTTCCCATGCCCACATGCAAAATTACTTCTTCAATCTGCACGCCTTTTGCACGAAGACGATCAATAATCTCGGGAGTAAAGTGGAGTCCAGCCGTTGGAGCCGCAACTGAACCGGACTCTTTTGCATAGACCGTTTGATATTGCGCATCAGTAATATCTTTCGCATCAACGTAGGGTGGTGTAGGGATCTCTCCGTGCGCTTCACAAAACGCAAACATCTCTTGCGCGGTCATGCCGGTTTTTACGTGTACCACACCATCTGCTTCTTTTTTTACTATTTCAAATTCACGAAATGCGGGAGAATCTGAAAGAACGATATCAGAGCCTATGCGGATTCTTGAACGCACAGGAAAACGCTTTCCCGGACGTAAAAATACCTCAGCAGTTCCCTCTCCAATTTTTAGCACAAACATTTCCGCAGAACGATTCGCGTTGAATAAACGGGCTTTAAATACTTTTGTTGCGTTAAAAACAAGCACATCGCCCGCACGTAGTTTTTCAACAACATCGCGAAATGTTCCGTGCGTTATTTCTCCCGTTTGGCGATCTAGCTGCAATAACCGCGACGAATCTCGTGGTTTTGCAGGGTGTTGGGCGATCAGCTCTTCGGGGAGGGTGTAATCAAATTCAGTGACGGGGGTCAACATAATGCTCTTTATTTTACAGGGAAATTGGCTCAAAAAGAAGATCTCTCGCAAATTTTTGGCTGTTATAGGCATATTTTATTGACATCCCTCCTACTCTTTCGTATACTATTTTCATCTATTTTTTGGATTTATGAAGGCAAATATCCACCCAGACTACTTCCCTAAGGCCACCATCGCGTGCGCTTGTGGGGCAACTTACATCACTGGCTCTATTAAAGAGCACATTGATATTGAATTGTGCGCAGCTTGCCACCCATTCTTTACCGGTAAGCAAAAGATTCTCGACACGGCACGCCGCGTAGAGAAATTCACCAACCGCGCAAGTGTGAACACCGACGCTGTTGTCAGCGCCGCAGAAAAGGCTGCAGCTCGTGCAGAACGCGCAAAGGCAAAAGATGCAAAGCGTGCAAACCGCGACACCTCTATCAAATCCGTTAGCCGTTAGAATGACTTACGCAAAACGCCTCTCGTGTAAACGGAAGGCGTTTTGTATTATGTAAAGAAATGTTGCGTCATGCCGGACACCGATCCGGCATCCAGCGTTTTCTCAATGCGCTGGACCCCGGGTCGAGCCCGGGGTGACGAATTGCCCTCTTTACTAGTACATCTGTCTTATGGACTTCCGATCTCTCATCGTTGAAAAACGCAAAGAAAAAATTCGCCTCGAAGCTGAACTGAGCGACTCGACCGTTTTAGCGAATCCAAAAAAGCTCAAGGAGACAAACATCGCGTATCATCTTTTGAGTAAGACGCTCGTTTTTGCCGACGCGTATGAGGAGCTTGTGAATAATCGTGCGAGTGCTGCACAGGCCATGAAAGAAAGTGCTGACCCGGAATTCCGCGCTATGGCCGAAGAAGAAATTGCACTTTGCGATGCAAAGCTTCCTGAGGCGGAGAAAGCGCTTGAGCTCGCCATGCTCCCTCAAGATCCCATGGATGCCCACGATGCAATTATTGAAATTCGCGCAGGAACGGGAGGCGACGAAGCTGCACACTTTGCCGGAGATCTTTTTCGCATGTATACCCGTTACGGCGAACGCAACGGCTGGAAAGCGCATATTCTTTCTCAATCACAAAGTGATTTGGGAGGACTTAAAGAAATCATTCTCGAACTTCAAGGTGATGGCGTTTTCGGTGTCATGAAGCTTGAAAGTGGCGTACATCGTGTGCAACGTGTTCCCACCACAGAAAAAGCAGGACGTATTCACACCTCAACCGCAACGGTTGCCGTACTTCCAAAGCTTGAAGAAGAAGACTTCTCACTCAATATGAAAGACGTGACGATTGAGGCAACGACCAGCCAAGGCGCAGGTGGGCAGTCGGTGAACACCACATACTCTTCTTGTCGCGTCGTGCACGTGCCAACGGGCGTTACCGTGGTGTGTCAGGACGAGCGTTCATTCTCGCAAAATCGCGATCGTGCGCTTTCGGTATTGCGTGCACGCGTGTACGCCGCAGAACAAGAAAAGAAACGCGCCGCACTTGATGCTGAACGCAAAGGGCAAATTGGCACTGGGGAACGCTCAGAAAAGATTCGCACATATAACTTCCCGCAAGATCGCGTTACCGATCACCGCATTAAGCAAAGCTGGCATAGCTTGCCACTTGTTCTTGATGGCGACATTCAGCACATTATCGACGCGCTTCGTTTGGCTGCACGTGATGCATCATTCGCCGACTTAAGCTCCGAAGATGACGACGAGTAATCTCACTATTCTTGCAGTGCTTGAAGAAGGTGCCGCAACGCTCAAGCGCCTATGGGAAGGCGTTTATTTTGATGCGCCACCAAATCCAAAATTCGATGCACAGGTACTTTTGTGTGCCATACTCAAAAAATCAAGCGCGCATCTTTTTGCACATGCAAATGATTTGATCACCGAAGATCAGCTCGCTCTTTTTCGTGAGTTTATTGCACGACGCGCAAAGCACGAACCTGTCGCGCTTATTCTCAACATGAAAGCATTCTTCGGCCGCGACTTTGCTGTTTCTCCTGATACGCTCATTCCTCGTCCAGAAACTGAACTGCTTATAGAGACCGTACTTCCCACGATCTCGGATAAGACGCTCGTGATTGATATTGGTACAGGAAGCGGCGCTATAGGCATTACGCTTGCCGCAGAAACCTCTGCACCGGTTATTGCGATCGATATTTCGCAAGGAGCGCTTGTTGTTGCGCAACAGAATGCGTCGATACTCGGAGTTGCTGATCGTATCAGTTTTTTAGCAGGCAATTTGCTGTTGCCGTTTTTTCCTGTTTTTGCGAATTGGCCAACAAACTTTCCCGTTGACCATCTTGTGGTATGTGCAAACCTCCCCTATCTCACCACACACCAGTGGGAGGCGCTCAACGCCAACGTAAAGAACTTCGAGCCCAAATCTGCACTCGTAGGCGGCTATACCGGCCTTGAGCTCTACGATGAGTTGCTCATGCAAATCAAAGCAAAGCGATCGGTGCTTCCAGAAAAGATTACGCTTGCGTGTGAAATTGATCCTGCACAAAAAGAAAAGCTTCCCAAGATTATTCGTGCGCATTTTCCTGCCGCAAACGTTGTTGTAATTGATGACCTCGCGCATTTGCCAAGACTTGTGGTCGCCGTGATGTGAATCGTGAAGTGACTTCGGGTTAGGTAGTTGTGAGAATGGGGCAAGTGAGGAGAAAGATCCTGACGATAGGAAGAAAATCTAGAGGATCTCGTTGGAGAATGTGATATCGGGTCAGGTGGACGTGACGGGATGTGGGTGAGGGTGAAGAGGGGTCTTCTTTTTTCATTTTTCAATGTATGTACTTTTGTATATACAATTCTACATACAAAAGTACATACATGTTGTTACGCGGTTTTCACGTGGTGGGGTCGGTGAGAGTCTTCTTTTTTCACTTTTGAGTCTATATACTTTTCTATAGTAAAATCTATATAGAATTTCATATAGATTTACTTTTATGAACAACATCATCCTCACCATGCATCTCTTTTTTGTTTATTCAATTTCCCCTATCTGAACTGATCCCAAATCTTCAATCACTTCGATCCAAGTTTTTCCTGGAGCAAAGACAGCGGGCTCATCTGGATATGATGTGAAGAACTGCAAGGGCTTATCAACGCCCTCTTTGTGCCAAATTGCATCCTGACACGTACCGGCCGAGCATACGAGCGCGTTACCCGTTCCTTCGGAAACAATGTCACGACGATCGACTTCATCAATTGAGGTAATGCTAGTCTCCATGATAATGACGTTGTTTGCGTCATAAGATTTTTGAACGGTGTTCATAAGTCCACTGCCTTGATAGCGAATATATGTTCCCGTTTCTTTATTGCAACTCCATGTAAAGCCATACACGGGCACCGAAGCCCAATCAACCGTTACGTCATCACACGGCTGTTTTCCTGCCTCGTATTCAGGCTGTTCGTATGTCCAGTCTGGACTTGTTGCGTTGTTTGTTTCAAGACGATCGGCAGCAGCCAACAGAAATGCACTTGATGTGTAGCTATTATGTGGAGCATATCTTGCACCATCTCTCCAGAATGAAGATCCATTCCATAATTCGTTCAAGTCGAAAACATCTTTACTTGCGGCAAGAATGCCAAGCGCGTCTGGGCTGCCCCCAACGTGAGCGTAGAGTGCGTGCCGGAAACCCGATGCCCAAGAAATATAGTATGGGCGAGCCGAACGAACGGGGCCAATCTTCTCCACACCAACTCCTTCGGTGAAGCATGCCATGAAACGCGGAATTCCGCCCTCAACCGGAGCTTCGATGACCAAGAATGCGTCTTCAATTCCCGAGAGTGGCCACGCGTCTGCGCTATTTTCTACCATCACACATGCGACACGCGATCCTTCAGAAGGCTGATCGATAACCTCTCCCGTAAACGGATCTCGCATAACAGCCGTTTCTTCTGGCACTTCCTCAATTGCTGGAGCCTCAACGGTTATGCCCCTGAAGTTCATAACGATGATGAGCAAACAAGCTGCGCCAAAAAGTCCTGCAATAAAGAAAAGAATTTTGATGCGCTGTTTTTTGGTGAGACTTTTGAGAGAGGAGAATTTCATAGAGACAGGGTTCTAGTATACAAAAGTCCCCCTCGCCTTGGAAGGCTTGGGAGACTTTATAAAGTGAGTTACTTTTTGTCAGTTTTTCCTTTGTCCGCACCTTCGGCCGCAGCACCTTCTTCTTCCTTCTTCTCTGCGAGTACCTCAACCTTCGTTACGTCGAAGTCGACTGCTTCGTTGAGTGCTGCAAGTTCTTCTTCAGAACGAGGAGCCTGTACGGAAGCAACTGCGGTGTCCGCAGCATCCCTCACCTCAATACCCTCTGGTACGACGATGTCGGACACATGAAGCGTGTCATCGAACGTTATAAGCTTACTGATGTCGACTTCAAGTTCTGAAACCAATTTATCTGGAAGTGCGAATACCTCAAGCTCTTCAAGAGACTGGATAAGCGTACCGCCTCCCACTTTGATTGCCTGAGACTCACCCACCAATACGATACGGATGTTCGCTTCGATTTTACGAGTTGGGTCAACGCGACGAAAATCAACGTGTGAGAAAAAGTCCGTAAGGGGATGACGCTGAACTTCGGCGATAAGCACAGGGTGTGTTGCACCATCGATGGTAAGCTCGACAACCGTACTCTCACCTGCTTGAGCGTAGACCTTCACAAAGGCATTGCGATCAATGACGATGTTTGTAGGCTCAGTACCGAATCCGTACATGACGGCAGGAACAGAACCGGCGGCACGCAAAGCGTCCGTAGAACGACCCGTGACCTCGCGCTTCAGCGCGGAAAGAGTTGCATGCTGCATATCGGGCGGTATTTTGCCAAGAAAATGGGCAAAGTGTCAAATTCCTTCTCTTTGGTTTGCGGAATTTGCCCGAACCTCCCAAATCACCCGTAAAACCATGCCTAACAGCAAAATCGTCATAAGAAGCGAGCTTCCGCCATAACTTACGAGAGGAAGCGTAATACCCGTTGCAGGCAAAATCCCCATATTTGCCCCCATGTGAATAACCATGGGGATAAAGAAGAGCGCGGCCCCTCCGAACAAAAAAGCACGCATGAAACGATCTTTCGCTGAAAAGGCGGCCAGAAATATACGAGCAAGCAGAAATGCAAACGCTAAAAGTACAAAAAGTGCTCCAACAAAGCCAAATTCTTCCGCAATAACGGCAAAAATAAAATCTGTTTGGCTTTCGGGAAGGAACTGCAGCTGACTTTGGCTCCCCTCGGCGAATCCTCGCCCAAGCCATCCGCCCGATCCAATAGCAATCATGGCCTGGTTGACGTTGTAGCCGGTATCAAGCGGATCTGCCGCAGGATCAAGAAATGTACTAATGCGATCTTTCTGATATTGGGAGAAGAGCAGCGTCCAACCAAGAACCGCTAACACTACAACGCCACCTAAGCCTGCCAACATCCACCTCCAAGAAATACCCGAAAAAAACAATGTCACCGCAGCAATGCCCCCGAGGAGAATAGCTCCTCCCAAATCTGGCTGCTGAGCGAGTAGGACGCCTGCAATCCCAAGCGCAGTAGCTACCCTCAGCACCGTTTTCCGTTTCAATGGATACGCATCATCTTCCGCAAGAACAGACGCGGTGTACATCACAAACGCGATTTTCGCCCACTCAATCGGCTGGAATGCAAATCCCCCCATAACAAACCACCCGGTCGCACCGTTGAGTGTCCTTCCTAAAAAAAGCACGAGGACGAGCATGACGAGCGCGCTTATCCAGGCGAGCTTTGCATATTGGCGAATTGCAACTGCAGAATGTGTAAGAATAACGAGTGCCCCCGCAGTACCGAGCGCGGCAGCAAGAAGTTGTTTTTGAAGAAAGGGG
>JBBTSN010000021.1:0-5574 GCA_038078775.1 Patescibacteria group bacterium
GGTAGCAAACTACACCCCAAATACCTATGTTCTTGGCGAAGTGCTCAGCATCGTGGAAGAGGGGATTGATAGCATGGGTGGGATGGAAGAGTCGTATCAGCTCGTGCTCGTAAAAGTAGTTTCCGGAGAAAGCGCGGATGACGTGGTGACGATTGAGTACCGATCGTCTTCGGCAGGTTTTGAACACGTAAGGTTAGAAGAGTGGAGCTCGGTTATTTTAGTACACATGGTTGATGCACGAGGGTCAACGTACTATATCTAAGATCATTTTCGTCTTCCAATTGTTTTGGGTCTTGCACTTTTCTTTGGGCTTCTCGCAATTGTGCTTGGACGTTGGCGGGGAGCAATGTCGCTCGTAGGCTTAGGCGTTTCGCTTATCGTGCTCACGAGCTTTGTTATCCCGCACATCATGAACGGTGATAGTCCCTTGGTCATTAGTGCAATCGGTGCGGTTGCAATCGCCATGAGCTCACTTTTTCTTGCGCACGGTTTCACCAAACGAACCACGCTTGCATTTGCCGCAACCATGTTCGTACTCGCACTTGCCTTTGGTCTCGCATACGCAACGGTTATTTGGGCAACGCTCTCGGGCGCAAGTACCGAAGAAGCAATTTTCTTGCAAATCGGATACCTCCAAACACTTGATTTACGAGGCCTTCTGTTGGGAGGTTTGGTTATTGGAGCACTTGGTGTGCTTGATGACGTAACCACTGCGCAAGTTGCCGCGGTAGAGCAAATCGCACGTGCGAACCGAGCTCTTGATGCAGGCGAGTTGTATAAGCGTGGCATTGCAGTAGGGCGCGAACACATTGCCTCGCTCGTGAATACACTGGCTCTTGCCTACGTTGGCGCATCGTTTCCACTCTTCCTGCTCTTTTCACTGCCGGATAATCCACCGCTCTGGGTTATTCTCAACAGTGAATCCGTAACCGAAGAACTTCTCCGTGCACTCATCGGTGGCTCTGCGCTCATGCTCGCGGTTCCCGTCTCAACCATGCTTGCAGCCTGGGCCTTTGGAAAAGGATGGATAAAGATACGAGAAGAAAAGGGTCATGCGCATGTGCATTGAGAGAGATAAGAGACAGCAGATAAAGGATAGTGAACATCTGTCATCTGCCGTCTTTCACTACTTCCCAATTTCATTACTTCACCACCTATGCTTATCGAACTCCTCAACTACGGATTCTTCCAACGCGCACTTTTGGCGGGAATGCTTATGGGTATCTTAGCCCCGCTCATCGGTATTTTCTTTGTTGCACGAAGACAGGCCTTTTTTGCGGACACGCTTGCACACGCATCGCTTGCAGGTGTAGCGATTGGTATTGTAGTTGGCCTAGAAAGCGTCTGGGCAGCCATGGTTGCGTCTTTGGTGGCTGCGGTGGGCATGGAATGGTTGCGGCGTCATGCACGTCTCTCGGGTGACGCGGCGCTTGCGCTCGTTCTCTCGGGAAGTTTGGCATTCGCGGTTCTGCTTTTGAGTATGACAAATTCATGGAACACACAGGTGCTCTCGTATTTGTTCGGAAGCGTTACCACGGTCACCTGGCCCGATGTGTATTCAATGGCCGGTGTTGCGCTCGTAGTCGGTGGTGTTCTGTATATGGGCCGAGGAGTTTTTTTTCTCGCAACCGCAGATGCCCGTCTTGCAAAGGTGCAGGGGATTGCCATTGAAGGATACGAGGCAATTTTTGTCATGCTCGCAGCGCTCGTTGTTGCGGTGGGCATGCGCGTTGTAGGAGCACTTTTGGTGAGCGCGCTGCTCGTCATTCCCGTTCTTGCGGCAAACATGTGGAAAAAAGGATTTTGGCAAACCATGGGTATTGGTGTGGTGTACGGAGTATTTTCGGTAGTAATCGGATTATTCTCTTCGGCAATAATCGATACCCCAACAGGGGCGACGATCGTGCTCACGTCGCTCGTTCTCTTCGGAGTGACATCATTCGTACAAAAATGATAATCAAAAAACCTGTCGATCAAGACAGGTTTTTTGATGGTGCGCTCGGCACGACTCGAACGTGCGACCCTCAGCTCCGCAAGCTGATGCTCTATCCAACTGAGCTACGAGCGCAAAATGGTGAGAAACATTGAAAACAACGCTACAATTTATACACGCGGCGAAGGGTATCCGTCAAGGTTTCTCCATCTCTCCCAAGATTTTCGTAGACAAAAGGTAAAAGCGCCGCACGAACCAAATTGGGGTTTGCGTCTTCAAGAGGAATAGAGAGCGTTGGTTGTGAGGTGCGGTTGAAGGTGAGATAGAGATTTTTTACTTGCGGAGGGTCGTACGTAATAGAAAAATCCTGAATATCTTTGAACGTATAAAGACGATCGGCAAAAACCACGCCACCGGTCGTAATATACGTTTGTGTTCGGCCTGGTTTGCGAATATCGCGCATCATAATGATAACCGCGAACATAACAACAATGACCGCAAAAATATAATTCGCGGTAAACATTGCGTAAATGAGGCAGAACAATCCCGCGCTTGTTGCGATCGCATACCATCTTCCCGAGCGTTCAGTGGGGGGATATTCCCACGTTTCCCACGTAATCAAAATATCACCCGCATCAATAGCTTCGGGAGATGTAGTAGTCGCTTCGGTTTCTTGTTGTATTTCAACCTCATCCATATATTGGATAGTATAACACTTGTCCGTAGCCACGTTCGTATTCGTTTGGGTTAATACGTGATACCATTTTTACAGAGATTGATCATCGGCAATGTATGCAAAATGAAGGGATGGGGAGAAGGTTTTCACGTAAAGACGTTGCGCACGATCTTGAAGAGCAGCGGTATGACGCAGTGGATGCGGCGTTTGATCGTCTGAAGGCACAGGTCATTAAGGATCTTCTCTCAGTTGATCAAAAAGGCAAGGCACTCACTGGCCGAAAGGCAGAGCAATACGAGGATGAATCTGGCATCATAAAAACAGAACTCTTTCCCGAAGGCGCACATATCTTGAATATCGGCGACCCGTGGCAGGTTCTCGACAAAGAGGGTGTAGTCAATCTTGAATATGAAACAGGTGAGGAGGCAGATTTTGTTTATGATTCGGAACGATTTTTAAATTCGGTTTTGGAGGAACTCGAGGAAATGCAGGGAGGGGTGGAGAATATGAGACCGTACGACGCCTCGTTTGCAAGTGAGCTCGCGTGGCGAGTAAACGCGGTAAAGGAACATGTCCAAAGCGGGATAAAACCCGAGGATTATCCAAAGCAATCAAAAATTCTTTACGACATCACACGGATCATCGGTGAGCATTATGGGAACGATGACAGTCATGGTGCGAGTCGAGAATGGTGGTATGCCGCCATGCGTCTAGCTCGCGGATTTGAAGATGTGTATTACGTTAAAACCGTGATAAATCCCGCGATTGAGAAAGAGATTGTCCAAAAAAGAGGTATTTCGGAAGAAGAGCGAGAGGTTCTTGTGCGCCGCCTGATTGGGGAATTTCGCGGGAAGAAAAAATACAAGCACGCCGAAATGGTCAAGGGTGCGTTTCCAGATACACCGTTTATGGACCATAGCTTTGACCGCATAATCGCCTCATGGTCTATCTCCGCCCATATGTTTGGCGTTATTAACAAGGGGCAGTTCGCCGTTGTTTGGAAAGAGCTCGATCGCATCCTGAAACAAAACGGAGCCGCTTATATTTGGCCGCTTGATTACTGGACTGGATTGGGAGGTAACGAAATGGCTATGACTTTGCGCGAGCATCGGGCAAAAGGCGGCGACGCAGGGTGTATTTTTCTGGACGTGACCGCCGATCCGCGCATTGAATGGATTGATGATGTAAAAGACGATAGTGATTTGGCTTACAACCTTACCAGGTCGCAAACGCTCGTTTTTCTTCCAAGAGGATTCAAAAGGGAAGCAAAAAAACGTGTAGCACAATCCTTGCATCAAACGAAAGTGGTGTAAGGGGTCGGGTGTTTCTGGTGTGCAAACTGGCACAAACTTAATGGCCAAGTCTTAATTGTATATAATGGGACTGTCATTGCATGAAGACTACTTCTAGCTTGATGCGATCTGGGTCTTCAAAGAAAACTGCATAGTATTGTTCCATTTCATATTCTTGCGAATAATCCTTTGGAAAGTCAGTATATAAACGAGGGATATTGTTTTTCGTCAAAAAATCATTGAAATCGTTCACCTGATCTTTAGATTCAACTCGAAATGCAATGTGATTCAATCCCACGTTCTTCCGGTGAAAAGTGTTTGTGACATACGCCCTATGAGTCTGCACAAGAAATAAATGAGTTTTATCTGGAGCTCCAAATCCAATAGCTTCATCGGTGCGTAGTTTTTCAACCCATCCCAACTCGGACAGGATAACTGAATAGAACTTACCCGACTCTGCTAGGTCAGATACGTTAACTTCTATGTGAGCTACTGAATTCATATAAAATTGAATAAATTTTAGCACAACAAAACAACCCAGCAAAGGGTTGTTTTGTAATCGACAAGGCCCTATGTGAGTCGGCCATGCTGCCATAGGCAGGGAGGACGCACGATAAGACGTTCTCGTGGCGGAGGAGGAGAGATTCGAACTCTCGGACCCTTGCGGGTCAGTGGTTTTCAAGACCACCGCACTAGACCGCTATGCGACCCCTCCGTGTTTTCTGCACAAACATTACTTCTTCAAATAATGCTCCTCACTATGACAGTTTGGGCAAATCAGCTCAAGATTCGATAAGTCGTTATTTCTACGATTTCTATCCTTGTGATGTACGTTCAGTATCTCTGTTTTAGAATACCCACAACGCTCACATTGTTTGCCCCGTGCTGCAATGAGTCGGTGTTTTACAGCCTGCTGGGAAACAACATTATCTTTTAACTGTCGACCGTCATAATGAATACCGGTTCTTTGAGTATTCGCACAAGCTCGACTACATGTTCGCTTATTCACACCTGCCAGAATAGGCTTTCCACATACACTACACGGTGATTCCTTTCGACAAGACCTTCCATAGCATGTCATGCTACAAAAAACCTTGCCCTTATTACGCTCTACTTCAACAGGCCGTTTATAAATCGGCTTATTGCAAATTATGCAAGCGGTATTTGGATGCCTTGTATATTGTTCTATCACCTTACCAGTATACCAAACTCTGTCACCTTCAGTTACACAAATTTTACAACTTGCACCTAAACCGCTCGGTCACCCCACCAAGCGCATACAGATTGCCACATTCTTTCAATTGACACAACCACCCTAAAACCCGTACACTTTTTCCGATTTGCTCCAAGCTTTTGTGTGACAAAAATAAACGGAACTTGTGTAGCAAATCTTACATACGGAGAGGTGGCCGAGTGGTCGAAGGCACCACATTGCTAACGTGGCGAGGGGTAAAACCCTCCGAAGGTTCGAATCCTTTCCTCTCCGCCAGGACAATTTCTTATCGTGCAACGCGCTTACCTTGGTAGGTGAGGTGATTGATAGGGATGTGTCCGATGACAAAATGACTCCACCACGGAGTCATTTTGTTACTCATCGAAGTTGACAATTTCCCGCGCGTAAGGGATAGTCTTAATCAGTATGAACTTGTTTTTCGCAAAAAATATTATTATCG
>JBBTSN010000022.1:0-3155 GCA_038078775.1 Patescibacteria group bacterium
CTCTTCTGGTTTGTTAACTACTCGATCGTGGGTGGTGTTATTTTTTATATTATTTCAGTCACGCGTTTTTTACACGTGCACAAGGCCCGTTTCAGCTGTCTCTTTACGCTGCTCAGCGCAGGAGCAGCTTACGGAGCAGCATGGATGAGTGGGCAAGTACTCATCCGTCAGGTTGCGTGTATTGAAAAAACACACGGAGTACTCGACGTTTTTCCGCTCATGTTCACGTGCGGGGTGAGGCAGACGTTTTCTTCCGGCCTACTTTGGTTTCTTCTTCTCATGGCGATTGGCATTGGGATGATGCTCATTTTACGCGGTCCTGACGACCGAAAGATGGTTTGACGAAGCCGCTCTTTGCCACGTATAGTGTCAGCACTTGGGCGATTAGCTCAGTTGGTTAGAGCGTCACATTGACATTGTGAAGGTCAGAAGTTCGAATCTTCTATCGCCCACCAAAAATCCCCCTCGGTCTTAACGGACCTTGGGGGATTTTTGTTATTTCATGAGTGTGAGAACAAAGGCAAGCGCATCTTCTTTTGTTTGCAAATCACCTTTGAGCTGCTCATCGCGAACGCGATCAAGATAGGTTCGGAGGTGAGGGCCAGATGAGAGACCAAGCGGCAAGAGATCACGCCCCCGCAAGAGGGGATGAGGACGAACATCGCGAACCAAGTGATCACGCGTCATTGCGGCACGGGCAATATGCGCCGCCTGATCACGAAGTGACGAGTCATGAATCGTAGCAATGTGCGCAAGACTGAGGGCTTCATTTCCGTGTTCTCCAAGAAGTATTTTTTCTGTGCGAGAAAGTGACCAGAGCGAAGGATTCTCGGTAAGAAGTGCGTGAGCCTTGGTAAGCATTTGGGTTACCGCGTCGTGTGCAAATGAAAGACGAGGGTGCTCAATGCCTGCATGATTCATGTGATGTGCGTGGAGGGTGTAGTGTTGAGCCCGGTCGGAATGGTGGTTAAAGAGAGACGCGGCAAGAAGGTTATCTGATGCAGGAAGCTCACTATAGCGCGTGCGAATATTTTTATCGTGGATACTTGCAAGATGGGACGCTGCTTGAGCGTGAGCGTCTTCCTTTTGGAGATGAGGAAACGAAAACGGCGTTGCGCGCGCACGACTAAAAAGTTCCCATCCGTACATGCCGTGTTGGAATGCAAGAAGTGCTTCTCGAACAAGGTGTCTGCGTGGAGTTTTATAGATTGCAAATCCCTGTTCGTCGGTAGTGAGGTGGTTTACACGGGGTGCGTGCGAAAGAACGGCGCGCCAAACACTCGGGCTTGGTGAAACACCAAGTTGGGAACTTAAACGCAATGCGCGAAAAGCCTCGTGAGGCGAGTTTCTGAAATGCACGCTAGGATCAGAAACCGTGGTGAGGAGACCTTGTTGAAGAGCGCCTATGCCATTAAAAGGATCATGAAGTGTACCGCGACCAATGTCGTAGGCAAGTGCATTTGGGGTAAACGTTCGCGAAGCAAGAAAGGCACCAAGAGGCCGCGAAGAAAGGGTAAGAGTGAGATGCGCGGGAGCCGGAGTATGGTGAATCCAGGCCTGCGTTTGCACAGGCGGAGTATTGGTAATGAGAATATGGCCCGCATGCGGAACATGCCCAACAACGGCATCGCGCACGCTACTTCCCACAAGCGCAACCGAAGCAGCAGGGAACTCGCGTAAAAAACGAAAAACCCACGCAAAATCTGGCGTGTGTGCAATGCTATATGCCACGCGATCAATAGGCTGCATGGGAGAAAGCCAAGGAGCAATCATGAAGAAAGTATAACAGAACGAAAAAACGCTCGTTATGAGCGTTTTTGTGATGCAACAATGTTGAGCAGAATATCCCGAACTTTTGTTTCCTGTTTGAAGGTATGATGTGCAGCCTCTCGCGTTCCTTCGGTGCGAAGTGCACCGATGAATGTCCGTGCGTCGAGCGGTTTCTTTGCGACAATGTAGGCATGCAGCATGCCTTTTTCTTGAGAGAAGAAAACAATTTCCTGGGTGGCATCGCTACTTTGGAGTACTTCTTGAGCAATGTCAGGGAGAGCATCGGGTGAGGCATGCGTGCGTAAAAAGTCATCTTCGGTCAGCTCTGAGAAAAGCACACCCGGAATAATTTCTTGTAAACGGGCACAGGCCGCTCCCCAAAGCTTCAGGCTATCAACCGTTCTTGTTCGGTACAGTTCTTCAATAATCTTTAAACGATCAGCTCCTGCAGCCACCAAATCAGCAGACATGTTGAGCATGCTTGGAGTAACAAGTTCCGAACGGAAGTGCTTCGTTTTTGCAATAATGCCGGCAAGCAGACAAGTTGCGACATGATCTTTTACGCTAAGAGGAGAAGTCTCACGCAAAAGAGACGCGACTGCTTCTGAAAGCGTGGTGGCTTGCTCGTAAACAATATTCCACCTTCCAAACGCTTCACCGCTTGGGCGCCAAGTAATCGTTGCAATCGGAGTCTGAGTGAGAAGGTGATGAGACTCTCCAAAGAGGGGGGCAATTTCAGCAAGATCTTCTGCGCCAAGCGTGATAATGCGATCAAATGCGGGAACAGCGGGAATGATCTGTAGGGGCGCAACATTTTGCGCCCCCGTGTTCGCTGTTCCGTGCGCAAGATGAAGGGTAATCGTTCCGCCCCCGTTTTTAAGAAGCTCGTGGCTCACTCGCTCGACCTGAATATTTTCTGGAATGACGCACTGATACGTCTTTGTCTCCTCGAGCGATTTGGTAACAAGAAGGCTGCCAATGAGAAACTGGGCATGAGCACTCATGGCGCGTGGGCAGAGAATGGTAACCTGGCTCCCAGCGCTAGCAAGCGCATGGCCAAGGGCGCAGGCCGCGGCGAACATGTCAGTATCAACACTTGTAGGAAGCACCAAGAGCGGGCGCTTTGCGCCCCACACTGCTTCACCCCATTGGATCAAAAGGTCTTTCGCCACAAATATGCCGTAAGAGAGGAAATGTACAGAGGACTGGGCAGATGCGTCAAGCTTTTGTACACTCTGTCCACTATGTCGGACCTGCAGGAAATGGGAAAAGCCTACGAGCCAAAAGGCGTCGAAGATGCGATTTATGCCGCTTGGCTTGAGAGCGGTTATTTTAATCCAGACAATCTTCCGGGGGAGCGGAAGGAGACGTTCTCGATTGTCCTC
>JBBTSN010000023.1:0-2125 GCA_038078775.1 Patescibacteria group bacterium
TTCAATTCTCCTCAGGTCCACGGAGGTCACTCCTCCCCTTCGGCACACCAAAAACTAAACAGCCTGACGATTTGCATGCGCACGAGACTTTAAAAAGGCAATTGCGAGAATAACTACCGTAGCCAAAGGAGCGCCCCACTCGGGAACATGAACACTAAAGCTTTCGAGAATCATCATCATGCCAAGAGCTAAAAGCGAATACATAGCACCGTTTTTAAGATAGATATACTTCTTAATACGATCAATATTACTAATAGTAAGCTGACGAACCACGAGCGCTCCGATGCCATTTCCAAGCAAAATAAGAGGAACCGACATCGTAAATGCAAACGCGCCAAGCACACCATCAATAGAAAACGTTGTATCAATCGCTTCAAGATACAAAATCTTGCTCACATCACTTCGTTTCTTGTCTCCCGAGAGCAATTCTTTTTCTGCTTTCTCGGCGTTGTCTTTAAAACCGTGAGTAATAAAGAACGCGGTCGATCCTACCACTGCACCAAATGCCATCATCGGATGTGTTTCAAGAGAGAACCACACGACCACCGCAAGTAAAACCGAGACGATGGCATAAAACCATAAACCTTGGCGCGCAAAAAAGTGCTCATGAGGTAATCCATAATGTTTCTCTTCCAAAAAGAGCCAGTGCAAAAAGAGGAAAAGAAGAAAAACTCCACCTCCCGCAAAAAGAACCGGGGTCGCGGCATCAACCGCTGCATGCACAACCGGATCGCTACTCATAGTCGCAAAAAATGCGTCTACAGGACCCAAGCTCGGCACAACTCCCCATACAATCAACCACGGCAAAACGCCACGTACTACAAATACCGCAAAAAGCATTCCCCAAAGCAAAAACCACTTTCTCCCCTTGGGGCTCATGGTATGAAGCACCTCTGCATTAATAACCGCGTTATCAATACTTGAGACAACTTCAAAAAGAACGAGGCCGATAACCGTAAAAATCATGGTGATCATAGAAAATTAAAGGATAACTCCACTCCCCAAAAGCTCATCGCCCTCGTAAAACGCTACAAACTGTCCAGGAGCAACTGCGCGTTGAGGAGAGGTAAAACGTACCTCAGCTACGAGATCGGTTGGCGTAAACTCAGGAGACGGAAGCAGCGACGTAATAGTACACGATGCAAGCGGCTGACGATATCGAATACGTGCAGAGATTTCCTTACCAACACGAGAAAGCAAAACGCCTTCAATAATTTCAGTAAGCTGAACAGCGCGAAGCGTACTCTTAAAAAGCGCAGGGTCATTATCTCCCACCGCAACAACAACCTCATTTGTCTCAGGCCGTCGCTCAATGACGAATAATGGTTCAGTACGGAACGGTTTTAAACCGTTCCCTTCGTTTCTCCCTCCAACACCCAACCCCTCTCGCTGCCCAATCGTATAAAACTCAAAACCCTTGTGCTGACCAAGAACTTTTCCGTCAGTCGTAACAATATTCCCCCCGTGTTCTTCAATTCTTTCTCCAAGAAAATCCTTCATGGCAACCGCACCAACAAAACAGATTCCTTGGCTATCCTTTTTCTCTGCAACAACAAGATTATTCTTACGAGCAATCTCTCGCACCTCACTCTTTTCTAAATGCCCAATAGGAAAAAGCGCACGAGCAATCTGCAACTGCACAAGCTGACACAAAAAATAACTCTGATCTTTATTTTTATCTACGCCCGCAAAAAGGTGCGCCGTACCATTTTCATCTCGCATCACGCGCGCATAATGCCCAGTCGCAACAAAATCACATCCAAGCTCATCAGCAGCACGCAAAAATAAATCAAACTTCATATACTTGTTACACAGCACGTCAGGGTTCGGGGTCCTTCCCGCTTTGTACTCCGCAATCATGTACTCGTACACCTTCTCCCGATATTCTTTTTCAAAATCAAACGTGTGTAATGGAATCCCCAACTGCGCCGCAACCCGCATTGCATCCCTCCGCTCAGCTTTCCAGCCACAGTCGCTAGCCTCGTCATCCCGGGCACCGACCCGGGATCCATCGTTGTTGGATACCGGATCTCCGCCAGAGGCGGATCCGCCTTTGGAGGAAAGTCCGGTATGACGAACGCCCCCGTCACTCCAGTTCTTCATAAACCCCCCAATCACCTCAAAC
>JBBTSN010000024.1:0-1882 GCA_038078775.1 Patescibacteria group bacterium
AAAAGCCACGCAGGCGAGATGCATGTGGGGGGAATGTTTCTTCGTTCTTTTTGCTACCATCAAAAAGAACCAAAAACTCACCGCTGCCGGTACCAAAATTTCTTCGATACTTTTTTCTTGAAAAAAAAGTATCCAAAAAGTTCAAGACGGCATGAATCCTGCCGCACAGGCACCTCGGCATCGCATGCCGTCGAGGCCAGTGCTCTCTGTCATTGAAACCATTCCCCAAACAAAAAGATTTTTCAAAAAGTGGCATGAGCAAGATTGTAGGACCGCTTTTGTATAAGCAGATGACCGTTCGCAATGTGAATACGACGAGGAAACTTGCGGAGATCGTGTAAGAAATTGCTTCGTAAATCTGAAGTGAGTCTTTTAGTGGGTTGTGAGAGGAGGGACAAGTGGTGTCATCCCGACACCAGAGCTTGCCCTGACGATAGGAAGGGAGGGATCTCCCTGGTAGATTCCTCACATACGTTCGGAATGACATTGAAGCGGTTCCGCCTTTCGCGGGCGGGTCCGGTACCCTATCGCTTTTCTCACTACAAAGGTTTTTCTAAAATCTATATGAAATTGTATATACAAATATATATACAATTCTACATACATTTTGTCATACAAATTTTTCACGAAAAAGAGAGGGGTACCACTAGATCCTTCCTGTCGTCAGGATCTTTCTCCGCTTTTGTCTCCCTCGATCTCACTACCCTCACAACCTATAACCCGGCTCACATCATCTCACCTTTCCTATCGCTTCTCTAAAGCGCTCTTCAGTGAAGTTCTCCAAGATATACTTCCGCGCTGCAGTTCCCATGCGTGATCGAAGCCCAGGGGATGCGGCAAGCTTTTTGAGCGCCTCACTGAGCGCATGTGGAGTATCTTGAATAAGCATGCCCGTTACTTCGTGCAATACCACTTCGTCTACTCCAGGAATATCGGTCGCAATACACGGAAGACCAAAAAGCCCCGCTTCGGCGTACACAATGCCAAATCCTTCACGATCACGTTCTGACTTTGTGGTAGGCATAACAAAGATATCGTGAGCGGCGTAGAGCTCGGGGAGTTGTTCGTCGGTTACCTCGGTGAGAAATGAGACGCGATCAGCAACACCAAGTTCTTCTGCTTCTTTTTTAAGCGATTCACGCATCGGACCGTCACCGATAATCGTGTACGTTATTTTTGGAATATCAACCATTGCACGCAAAACCTTTGCGTGTCCCTTTCGCTCAACGAGACGCGCGACCGTAAGAAGACGGACAGGATTTGTCATGCCGAGGTGACGAGATGCGGAAATTCCCGAACCCGTCATGGCTACCATCTGAGACATGAAAAGCTTTGCAAGTTCTTCTGGAGTTCGGTGGGCAAGACCTTTTCTCACGGTCTCCGAGGCTTTTGTAAATTCAGCAGACACACACGGATACACAATCTGAATATCGTCGCGATGAACAAATGCGCTCACCTCTTTTTGTAATGATACTGAGTTCGCTACAATCCCCGATGCACCTTTAAGGATGCGACGAGCAAGAAAACGCTTCCACACGTTTCTTCGAGCAAGATCAAAATCAAGTCCGTGTAAGAAAACTGTGTACGAAAGAGGAGAGATAAAAGATAACAGATAACAGACGGTGCCGACGGGAAAGATGTGGTGAGTCCAGATATTCGTCACCCCGGGCTCGACCCGGGGTCCAACGTTTTCTCGATGCGCTGGATTCCGGCTTTCGCCGGAATGACGAAATAAATGCAGAAATACCCTCATCGTTCCCCAACTCTCTGGAAGAGCATCAATTTCAATATCGTTGCGCGCACGAGCTGTGGCGCCGATGTACCGCGCAACGCCTCCAAGTTTCGGAGGGGCGTCAGGCGTTGGGAGGAGAATCTTCGCCAT
>JBBTSN010000025.1:0-3744 GCA_038078775.1 Patescibacteria group bacterium
GTGTAGCGTGAACTTAAGGTGCCTTGTGTTGTGGGAACAAAGTTTGCAACGAGTGTGTTGAAAGATGGTGATGAGGTTGAAGTTGATGCAACGAATGGGATTGTAAAGATTCTTTAGATGTATGAGCAAGGAGCTCCCCACAGGTTTTAGTGAATATAAGTGGTATCTTTTTGAAAAGATTCCTCAGTGTCCGCTTTGGTTTGTTTGCTCTCCCCTTGTTGCGTATGTGAGTCGACTGCATCAGCTTTATGATGTTGGTTATTTTCGAGGAATCTATCTTTTTAAAGATGGGGACTTCTTCATGTATAAAGTCGAGGGAGAATTGGAAGATGGAGGTAGGAAGATGTTAGAAAAAGATAAACAAGATAAACAGTTCTTGTTCTCTATTCTTGATGAAAGTGATCGTTTGAGTGATTTGTTGATTTCAGAATCTGAGAAGATGCGAGATATTGATGTTGAGCATGCCGATCAAAAAAAGTTGGGTGATATTTTTGAAAATATTTACTCCGTTCATGAAGATCTTTGGATTCGTGGCCAGGCTATTAATTTACTTGAGCACGGGTACTCTCTTGTTGGAACATACTTGCGAGAGCTTCTTCAAAAAGACGGAATTTTAGACGATCAAATTGCTGAGGTAATTAATCTCATTACTACTCCTGAGAATTTTAGTCATGCTCAGCGAGAAGAACAGGAGCTTCTTGCTCTTTCCCAAAGAAATTATCTTGATGAAGATATTCTGCGACATTGGGAAAAGTGGGCTTGGTTAGGGTACAACTGGCTTGGACCAGTGTATGAGAAGGCGTATTTTCAAGATCGAATAGAACTTTTGTGTAAAGATGCTTTTGCAAAAGAGCTTTTTGTGAGCGAGGAAGAATATCGCACAACACTTCAAGAGCAAAAACAAAAGCTTCATCTTTCAGAGGAGACTTGGCGCGTTGCACATGTGCTTGCAAGAATTGTGCGTGCAAAAAGTCTTCGTGTAGATGCCTCCTGGACGTTTTATTGGATTATTGAATCTTTTCTTCGTAAAATTGGAAAAGATCATTTTCTTTCTTTTAAGCAGGTACAGTTTTTAAAACCGGAAGAAATGATTGCTTTATTGAGAGGAGAGTCGGTAGACGTTGCTTTGAGTAATAGACGACAAAAGGCGTATGCGATTTTCTTTGAAGAAGGAAAGATGACTGAATATTACGGAGAGACAGTAGTTCAGATGTTCGACATTTTGGAGAGCAAGCTTCCTGTTGTAGAAATGAAGAATAATGAACTTAGGGGTGAAGTTGGGTCTCCTGGGATCGCAACCGGCCAGGTAAAGATCGTAAATACTTCTGAGGATATTACAAAGATGTGCGAAGGCGATGTGCTTGTTTCGCATACTACAAACCCACGTCTTGTTCCTGCAATGAAAATAGCGTGCGCCATTGTTGCCGATGTTGGTGGCGCAACAAGTCATGCGGCTATTATTGCAAGAGAGCTTAAAAAGCCGTGTGTGGTTGGCACAAAGTCTGCAACAAAAGTTTTGAAAGATGGAGACACGGTTGAGGTAGACGCAATAAAGGGAATTGTAAGGATTCTTTCTTCATAAAAACATATGTCTCTTTATTTACTTTGCAACCAAGATATTGATACCTCTTTCTTCACGCTTGAAATGACGTGGAGGGGGATTCGGGATTCGCGTATTGCGCAGCAAATTGGTGTAACGACACCTCGTTTATTTGAAGAGGTTATCAAGGGAACCACGATCAATACGTTTATTGAAAAAGATCCTTTCCCTCATTTTATTCATGTATGTGCGAATGCACTCTTGGAAAAGTCAGATTTGCTCGCCGAGTTAAAGAAGCAAACGCTTACATGTACAAAAAACATGCAAGATTACGCAAGAGAAATGATTGCACGTGTAGATGAACTATCTGATAAAGAGATTGAAGCGTTTTTCCTTAAAGCGCGTGATATGCAAACTGATGCAGCTGCATATGGAACGGTTGTTGCGTTTGCAGATGTACTTGGTTCTATTACCGAACGTATGAACGCGGTTCTTCAGTTGAGAAAAGAAGCCAAGCTTCCTCTTCATGTGTATTCACAGATTCTGAGCACTGCACACGAGAAAAGTCTTACTGAGCAAGCGTATGAAGATATTGTTTCGAGCAATGCTTCCGATGAAGAGCTTGCACAAAGATATTTTTGGCTTCATCAAGGGTATATTGGTCGTGGTTTGGTTGTTGGTGATGTTGCAGAAATTCGTTCCCATCAACGTATTTTTCCGCAAGCGTCTTGTACCGAGCAGGAAGCAATTGCAGACTTGCAGCTCACTCCAGAGGAAATGCGGGTTTTTCTTGTTGCGCGTGATGTCATGATTATTAAATCTCTTCGTGCGGATTCTCGTCAGTTTTTGCATGTGGTGTTGAACAGGGTGCTTGATCGATTAGTGGCACGATGGAATGTTCCTGTTCAGCTTCTTGAATCACTTTCGGTGCCTGAGATAGTTGAATATCTTCGTAATGGGACACAACCAACCGAGGATGTGTTACGTGCCCTATGGACCCACAGTGTGCGCATTCCTCGTTCTTTGGACGACTACGAGACATTACTCAACGATGAAGTTCAGCAATATACAAAAACCAATCTTTATCGCGAGCATATTGCAGATCGTTCTGAGGTAAGGGGGCAGGTTGCAAACCCCGGCAAGGTTTCCGGTCGTGTACGCCTTGTTTTTGGGCCACAGCATAATGATAAAGTTGAGGAGGGAGATATTCTTCTTTCTACCGCAACAAGCCCACAGCTTTTACCTGCCATGAAACGTGCAGCAGCATTTGTAACCGATGTGGGTGGCATTACCTCTCATGCGGCTATTGTTGCGCGTGAACTTGGTAAGCCGTGTATTGTGGGAACCAAGCATGCAACGTAGATTTTTAATGATGGTGACGAGGTTGAGGTTGATGCAGAGAAGGGGATCGTAAGAATTCTTCAACAAAAATAAATATGATGTCATCCTCTCTTCTCATTAATCCCTCGAAAGAGCTTTTTCGCTGGGGACCGGTTCCTGGAAGATTGTTTTTTATGTCTGAATTTAACCGGACCTGTTTTGTTACATATCCCGAGCATTTTAGTTTTGGTTGGCCTAATACGACGTTGTTATTTTTTGATGACCGTTTGCTTTGGATAAACGAAGTAAAGACTATCGAAGAAATGGGAAAGAAGGTTTTTCTTGCGCTCGTGTTGCCGCGTGAGCACCGAAAAAAACTTCACCAGTCGTATAAAAATGCGGTTATACATCTTCGTGCATTTCAAACAGGAATGAGCGCGGAACAACTTCAGAAACTTCCTGATCAGTCCTTCCTTGAAGCTTGGAAGACTTTTTATGATCTCCTGGCTGATTTTTGGCTTCCTACTATCCCACCTGAATTGGGCAACTATGGTTCTGGTGCGCTGCTTGAGGATAGTTTGCGTAACATAGTTCCCGCAGGGGAGATTTCGCATGTCATGGGTATTCTTACGGCTCCAGAAGAGCTTTCTTTTTATCAAGAGGAAGAGATTGAGCTAAGCGAATCAAATGATCTTGTAGCACATGCCGATAAATATCATTGGTTGAAAAATAGTTATGGTTACTGTGAGCGATTGCCGGTTTCTTTTTTTGAGAAACGAAAAGCTGAACTTAGTGCAGGTCTTCGGGAGAAGATGGAACTACATGTACAGGAGGCGAAGAAAAAGAAAGAAGAAATTATCGCCTATTATTCTCTTTCTGAGGAG
>JBBTSN010000026.1:0-1824 GCA_038078775.1 Patescibacteria group bacterium
GCATCGAGCGGGATTATCCTGTCCTTTGAATAAATGCGACCCTCCCAGCGTACCCAGCCTGACTTCGAATCGCCAAGCTGTTTTCCCTTTTCATAAACGCAGAGCTGTTTTCCGTTTTCACGCTTGCCCACGTAGAAGGTGCAGCCCTCATCCGTCCCACAATCATCAATATATTGAGCCTTGGGAGGCCGACCGGACGAAGTGAATTCACCCGCCTGATACAGACCACGGCAGAAGTCGACGGAGCGCGATCCGGAATGATCATCAAAGGCGATGTCTAGCCGACTGATTGACGGTTCATAGTCGGAAAGCTGGAAGAGCTGTTCATAGAGAAAATGAAAATCGAAGACACGGCGGCAGCCTTCGCCGGTAAGATGAACCGTCAGACGCTCACGCGCCCTGCACTCTTTGCCCTTGCCGTCAACGTAGGTGTTATTTCCACCGAAGGCGATATAGCCGCACGAGTCGGCGAATCTCACATGATGTTCGTAAAGATTACGAATGCCCCGAACAATGGGCTCGACCGTAATTGAATCTTTTGGAAACAACTTTTTGGCCAGACGACGCAGAGAAGACAAAACCGTAAAATCATCCCTAGTCACCGACATCATTGATTCGGCCAAATGATCGAAATCAGAAAATCGTTCAACGCCATCAGCCAGAACCGAAAGATTCAGGCTAAAGGTGAGCGTGTCTATACAGAACTCGCCACTTTCTTGAAATTGTCGTTGAAGCTGCATTGAAAGCCTTTTGTGTATAAATCGCTAATCACATTCGCACGAATAATAGACTTATCACAATCAGGCGTCAACAATGGACAAATAGAAAACTAGAATAATCGCGAATTATTTGCACACAGATCACACTGGTTAACAAACATGGCAGATTCACACAGTTTAAGAGTGCGCGGCGGCAGATGGGAAAAAATAGAAAAACACGCTTGGAAACTGAGCCAGGAGGCGGGAAAAATCATCAAACCAACAGAAATAGCAGATGCAGCGCTTTTCCTTTATGCGCAAAAGATAACCCTTGAAGACATTGAAAACACAATAAAAAGACGGAAAGAAGATGAATAAACCCTTTGAACAATCACGGTTTTTCTTTTCGCTACCGCTCACCCCGCAAAAAGACGCGGGGACAAAAAACCTTTGGCAGTGGAATCGGGTACTTTCCCCCCGTATTACTACGGGGGGGGAGGCTTCGCCAGATGTCGCTTGCTGGTTAGGCGCGGGATGTCGGATGGCGTTTCTTGGTGATGTTAAGGCCGCATGAAACAGCGTCTTTTTTTGATTGCTGAAAAAGACGCTGAATGCGGGATTAAAGCCATCCCGCGCCCGGCTTGCCCTTGTCTTTTTCTATGTCATTTTCGACATAATGGACGTTATGCTAAATCATTGAATTGTAAGCAATTATACAATTCAATGGTTCAACATAACGACTTTACATTATGCGCAATGAATTTAAGGTGGACAGAGATATTCTGACTGTTCGCCTCGCTCACTGTCAGAATATCTCTGTCGCAGTTTGAATTTCTTCTGATTCGAAATATTCGCGCTCAGGCTCAAGGTCTGGAACGTGCGAGCTATACCAAGTAACCAACTCGCCATTAAAAACGCAATAATCCTCTTTAGTATTGCTGAACTTCGAACAGAGCGACGCCTTAAAAGTCCGCGTTCCTTCTTCCGTCCAGATCATGAAGGCATCACCAATCTGTCCCGTTATCCGGTGCGTTTTCGACAGTGGCAGGTATTCCCGCGAGATATCCAAGCGTCCCATTGCTTCAGCCGCCGCAGCGGGCCTATCGAATGAATGCGAGGCTTTCGC
>JBBTSN010000027.1:0-6948 GCA_038078775.1 Patescibacteria group bacterium
CAACCGATGCAACGGAAGCCGTACAGCAAGCTGTAAACACCTTCCTCGATGCAGGAATCAACGCATCACTCTACGACAAAACAAAAAACATTCCGCTCATGCCGCGCGGCGCAAGCGATCCAGATCTTGTCTACGAGCTTGCCGAAGTAAACGTTGGTGATTTAGTAAACCAAGCCTACGCACTTGGGCGCTCTCAAAATCCCACACAGCAATTTTTCATGCCGCTCTGGTTCGCAACATTTGGCCAAACCGATATTAAACCATCGGTTTCTTTTGCAGAAAGTCGTATTAGCGACGCTATCCGAGAAGCTTTCCCCAACGCAGAATCCCCCGGAACACCAACAGACTTCGTGATAAGCTTCACCGAAGAAGGCGTACAGGCCGAAGTAGTAGACGCCGTCATTGGTTCAACAATCGATATGGACGAGGCGCTTACGCTCCTTGCAGAAGATGCAGAAGATCTCAACCTCTCCACACTTTCTCTCCGCCTCATTGAGCGCTCCTCTCTTATTTCTGCAGAAGAAGCAACTGCTCTTATTCCAAGCGCCATTACCGCGGTAGAAAAGGCTCCATATAATCTCACCTTCTCAAATGATGAAGGAGATACATTTGCGTACGAAATAACCCGAAAGAATCTCGCTATTTGGTTAAAACCGGAAAAAGACGATCAAGGAAATCCACTCCTCTCTCTTGATTCCGAAGCCATGACCGCATTCCTCGCAGAAATGCATTTTGATATTGATATCGCACCCCAAGATGCAAAATTCACCGTTGAAGGAGAACGCGTTACTGAATTTGTTGCAAGCCAAGATGGACTCGTGGTTGACGACGATCAGCTCTTCGCAGACCTCCGTACCGCTTTCGCAGAAAATGATGCAAGTACCGCCCCCATCACTATTGCCGTCGCACGCAAAGCTCCAGAAATTCCCATTGAAAGTATAAACACCTACGGAATTAAAGAAATTCTCGGTGTAGGATATTCAAGCTTCGCGGGATCACCCTCAAATCGCCGTATAAACATCGCGCACGGCGCAGATAAACTCAACGGACTCCTCATTCCTCCCGGAGAAACGCTCTCTCTCCTTGAAAACCTCAGACCATTTACCACCGCAGATGGCTATCTCCCAGAACTCGTAATCAAGGGAGACGAAATCATTCCAGAAATCGGCGGAGGTCTCTGCCAAATTGGCACAACAACATTCCGTGCCGCGCTCAACTCAGGGCTCAACATTGCAGAACGAAGAAATCACTCTCTCGTGGTCTCCTACTACAACGATCCTTCAAACGGAAATCCAGGTACCGACGCCACCATTTACGATCCCGCACCCGATCTCAAAATCACGAACGATACTGCACACTACATCATGCTCGCAACCGAGGTAGACAGTACAAACAGCGAACTTTTCTTCACCTTCTGGGGAACGTCAGACGGCCGCCAAGGGTCCTATACGCCCCCACAAGTCCTCAGCTGGACCGGATACGGCGCAACCATCACCAAAGAAACAACATCTCTCGCACCAGGAACCACAAAATGCCAATCAGGCCATCCAGGAGCGACCACCACATTTGATTACAACATCACCTGGGCAGACGGCACCACAACAACCGAAACGTTCAACTCAAGCTACCGCTCCCTCCCTCAAACGTGCCTCGTAGGGGTAGCCGCCGTCACTACAGAAACACCACCCGCAGAAACCACAACCGAAACAGAAGAAGCCATCCCCGTCGAGTAAACATAAAGACGCTCCAGGAAATGGAGCGTCTTTTATTTCGCAACGAGACGAGAATCGTACAAGACGAGACGAAATACTTTTATTTTAGACGAGTTTCGGTGAACGACGCAGATTGGGCCGTCAAGGCGTACCACATCGGTACGCCGTCGGCACAATCAAGGAGTGAGCCGAAAATAGACAAAATAAAAGTATTTCGCTGAGGAAGCTGCGGTCAAGAAGATACATCTCCTGTAACACGCCAGACGGATCCAGCAGGCACGGGTGATTATGCATCCCCATGCTTGTCGTGACCGCAGTTTTCTCAGAAAAATACCCTCGTCCGCCCTTCTGGACTAAGGATACTACCAAGAAAAACTCACTTCCGTCAAATTATTTCTTTTCGTCACCTTTCTTAATAACTTTATCAACCAATCCATACTTCTGGGCCTCGAGAGCGCTCATAAAACGATCCCGCTCCGTATCATCAGCAACCTTCTTAAAAGGCTGGCCGGTATGATCTGCAAGAATTTGGTTCAAACTATCCTTCATTTGAATAATACGATCCGCATGAATTTTGATGTCTGTTGCTTGACCAGAAATACCGCTTCCGAGCACCTGATGAATCATGATCTCCGCATTCGGAAGCGCAAAACGTTTTCCTTTTGCACCAGCCGCCAAAAGCACCGCACCCATAGACGCCGCCATACCCACACAAATCGTAGAAACATCCGGCCCAATATGCTGGATAGTGTCATAAATCGCCAAACCCGCAGTTACCGAACCTCCCGGAGAATTGATGTAAATTTTAATGTCTTTTTCTTTATCCTGACTTTCAAGAAACAACAACTGCGCAATAACCGCATTTGCAACACCATCATCAATCGCACTCCCCAAAAAGATAATGCGGTCCTTCAACAATCGGGAGTAAATATCATACGCACGTTCACCATTAGTTGTTTTTTCAATCACCGTTGGAATAAGATAAGACATACTCCACTAATTTAGCAGACTCACACCGAGAGTGCAAAATCTTATTTACAGCTCAACAACCTTATTCGCCTCAGTATCAAGACGATGAATAAGCGCTCGTGTTTCTTCATCGTTCAGCACTGCAAGATCAAGTTTCAAAGCAGCAGCCTCAAGCGTTGCATGAGCCGAATCAATCAAAGAAGCATCTTCAACAACAAGCTCCGCTTCATAATAACGGATGTCATTGGGAGCAATAACCAAAGACCATTCAACGCCCTCGTATCGATAAACTTCCTTCAATCTGTGCATCCAAACAGCCGTCGTGGAACCAAGCGCCTTCACAATTTTCTTCGCAGCCTCAAGATCAGTATCCTGCAATTTAAGCGCAACCTCTTCACGGGCGTTTCCTACCTTCGTCTTAAGCATAATTTCACACTCCCCATTCGTATTCCGCAAACGAATATCCGTCTCGCGACCCACAAAATCCTTCGAGTAACCCGGATAATTACGCAACAAAAACATTTCCCGCTCATGACTCTCAACATGCTCAGCATGCGCATCAAAAAAAGCCTTCAGACGATCGTATGTTAGCGTATCAAGATTTCCTCTAATTTCTACTTCAATGGTTTTTGGCATAAAAAATATTATAAGTTTTTATAAATATCGTGATGACCGATAGAAAGAAAAACGATATCTCCGCTTTCTTCTCGCTGAAAAAGAATACGTATCTTCTCCGTCACCGAAATCGACCAAATACCCATAAGAGAACCATGAAGTTGATGAAGGCGAAGCGATGGATGAAGAGGGTTCTCACGAAACAGCTTTCCAATTTTCACCGTCCTCTTCTGCACATCCCAAGAAAGCTCACAAAAATCTTTCAAAAAGTCGTCGTGATGAAATATTCGCTTTACGAACATACCTATGTAAGAAGATCGGCGAGAGAATCGGCGCTTTTCAATTTTCCCAATTTATAAAGCTTCTTTGCCTCGCGAGATCGACGAAGAATCTCCTCAACGGAAATAAGGCTCTCTTCTCGATCCATCCTAATCACCGAACGAATATACTCGCTCACACTAGCATATCCACGAATTTTAGCGGTCTTCTTAATTGCTGCCGCATCCTTTTTATCAATCACTAAAGAAATCGTGGTATTCATATTATCTGAATAATATCAGTCGTAACACAAATGTCAAAAACTTAAACTGAAAAAGAAAAAGTCTCCGAAACAGGAAGTCCCGAAAGAAATTCCGGATTATGTGTCACACAAAAAACCGAAGTTCCTTCCTGCAAAAGTTCACCAATAATCTCTTGGGCAATCTTCCGACCGTTCGCATCAAGTCCTGCATCGATTTCATCAAGAAGAAGAATCCGGGGCCTTGCAAGAAGAAGCAAAGCAAGCTCAGCACGCTTTTTTTCTCCCCCAGAAAATCCATCAAAAAGCGAGCGTTCAATAAACGATTCATCAACGCCAATTCGCTGAAAAACTACTCGAATATCTTGATACATCTTTGCAATTTCTACCCGCTCCCCCGTCTTTGCAAAAAGCATCTCACGCACAACGGTTAAAAACGAAACTCCCGGAAGCGCCGGCGGCTCTTGAAAAACAAGCATCACCCCACGCCGAAATCGCTCATCAGCCGAAAGCCCCCTAAGCGATCCCTGTCCATCAAAAATCTCCCCTTTCACGACAATGTTTCCATTATCCGTCTCGTCTCCCCCAACTCCCACTCCCGCAATCGCATGTAAAAGCGTGCTCTTCCAGGCCCCATTCGGCCCCGTAATTACCAAAAGCTCACCATCAACCACATCAAAAGAAACACCAGAAAAAATCTGACGATCACCCCGTTTCCCGGAAAAGTTTTTACAAGAAAGCATAGGAAAGGATATGAAACGTAAGGCGTAGGTGTCATCCCGACGCCAGGAGGGATCTCCCACCTAATTTTTCAAAAAAACCAAACTTATAGTAATAGATTCCTCCTATCGTCGGAATGGCAGAATTGCACGCTCAAACGCAGTCACCGACACTCTGACACACCCCTCCCGCATCCGTCCAACGGTCTCTCCGAGCAAATGCGGCATCTCATCAAGATGCACATCTTCTCTTCGCTTATTTCGAACATATTCGCACAGCAAAGACGCGCTCCCAATACACAGCGCACATCCCTTTCCCGCAAACGCCGCATCAATAATAACGCCATCCTCAACAACAATCCCTACATCAACAACATCAGCACACATCGGGTTCGCTGCATGCCCAACGATCGCCATATCCAAAACCTCTCGTCGGTGACGAGGAAACTGAGCATGGTCTTGAAGAAAAGATGGGGGCATAGATAATTTGTCATCCCGACGATAGGAGGGATCTCCCACTTATGAAGATTCTTCGGTCTGGCTGGAAGCTCCCTCTCGACCGGCAACTCGCCGGTCAGAATGACACACTATACGACGCATAACATCCAAAAACATCCCACACTCTTCCCGCGTCGTATCCTTTCCAATACTCACCCGAACAACGCCGTCAGGATGCAAACAACGAGCGAGCGTTGCCGCACAATGAAACCCCGCGCGCACTGCAACCCCTTTATCCGCAAGAGCTTGCGCAACATCATGCGGATGCATTTCCTTCACCGAAAAAGAAATCACTCCAATGCGATGATCACCCGGCTTTGATCCGTAAAGCACAACGTGATCAATGGCAGACAAACTCTCCCAAAACATTCTCGTCATCTCTTGTTCATGCCGCAAAATATCTTGTCGCTTTCCCCGAAGAGCGTTACACGCCGCCGCAAATCCAACCGCACCCGTAACATTCGGCGTTCCTGCTTCAAATCTCCGCGTACCTTCCGCAAACACCGGGCACCCATCCGCAAGAATTTCCTCAATCATTCCCCCACCAAACAAAAGCGGCTGAAGCATATCTTGCAGCTTCGGGGAAAGAAAAAGCACACCAATTCCCATAGGCCCATACATTTTGTGCGCACTCACCGCATACGCATCAACTCCCAGATCCTGAACATTCACAGGAATATGCCCCGCAGCTTGTGCACCATCAATACACACAAACGCTCCAACTGCATGAGCTATCTCTACAATTTCTTTTATGTGAACAATCGACCCAAGAATATTAGAAATATGCGTAACCGCAACTATTTTCGTTTTCTGAGTAATAACTTTTCTCGCAGCCTCAACATCAACTAACCCATCTTCCGCAAGCGGAATAAAGCGAATCGTGCATCCTTTGCTTTCCGCAACTGCACGCCACGGCAAACTCTGCGCATGATGTTCAAGAAGCGAAAGAACAATTTCATCTCCGGGCTGAAGATGACGCGCGAAACCAGAAGCAACAATATTCAAACCCTCCGTAGTCCCTTTGGTAAAAATCGTTTGCTCAACAAATGCACCAAAAAAATCTGCAACCGTTTTACGCGCATCTTCATACGCAATCGTAGAGCGATACGCGGCATCATGCACACCTCGAAACGGATTCCCACGTCCACTTTCTTCAAACACAACCATTGCCCGAAGTGCTTCCGGAGCAATGCGTGTCGTTGCGGCATGATCAAGATAAATTTCCATATGTTCATGTCATCCCGACGCCAGGAGGGATCTCCTCCTGGTAGATCCCTCACTCCGTTCGGGATGACACAGTGCTCTGCAAAAAAGCTTGTGCTAAACACCCTACCGCATCTTCACGGGAAACACCACGCGCCAAAAGATACGCAATACGCTTTTCATCGACACAGACAATGCTCGCCGCATGCGTTGCAAGAACATCATCATGCAAAAGCTCAAGCTCGGGAATAAACGATGCATACGCGTATTCACCAATCGCAAGCCCACGAATTTCTTCATGAACAATACTCGAGGAAGCCTCAGCACGAGTCAATTGACGCACCGTTGCCCGCGACCCTTCATTGAGCACAAGAAATACGCGAACATCACTCTTCGACCGTTCTCCCAAAAGAAAAGACGCAATATCCAAAGAAAATGTCGCGTTCTTTTCGAGTGTGACGAAAAAGCGTACTTCAAGATCCGCATCCTTTTCGTGTGCACGGTACACCGAACTCATCGAACACGATGTACCCTCCTCAACTCGAAAACGAACCTCACGGACGAGATGACCTTCGACAAGATGCTCCTCGTATTGCGTCACCTCGACATGTTGTTCGTCATCCCGGGCACCGACCCGGGATCCATCGTCTTCTTGATGCACTGGATGCCGGTTTACCCCAACGGGCTTGCCCGAGGGGATCAAGTCCGGCATGAC
>JBBTSN010000028.1:0-2722 GCA_038078775.1 Patescibacteria group bacterium
AAAGAAAGACATTTTGTATACTCCGCGTATATGCAAAAAGGTGTACAAGTATTTACTCTCGGTATTGTTGCGAGCATAACGCTATCTGGGTGTGGAATACAGTCCCCATCATCTGTTCAATTAGTAAAAGTTGCGCGGTATGAGTTGCAAGGTAAAGAATATGTAGCAGAACGCTCTGACTACGCCGAAGAAGAAGACGGTAAAATTGTTGCAATGGACTTTGGCGCAAATGCCGTACTTGGAGTAGCAACAGCGTACAATGTGGGGAGCGACGGCGTACTGCGTATTGCCTCAAATGCACTCACTATTGATACAGATGGCGTTGTAGATATAAACGAATATTCGGCAAGTGATGCAAAGGAATGGATTGTGGTTATCGTTATCACGGATGATAACAAAAACGAAACAGGGAGCAGTGAATCTGAGAACACAGATAGCGAGCAAGAACAAGAAAATACAAATACATCTCAAACAACAACGCCTCCCGAGGCATTATCATATAGCACCGTGCAGGGAGATAAAACCGACACCACAACCTGTGCATATTATCTCTATTTTCAGGGAGATGATATTCGTTGCGAGGAACGATATTTTTTCGGATACGCTATTCACGATCACACAAAAATAACTGACAAACAAGATGATGATTACATACTCAAAGTCGACGAACGTAAAACAACATTTTACGTCGGTCATATTCGCGAACTGAAATTTTACGTTGGAGAAAATCTTATTGGTACCGGTTATTATCAAGAAGATCTTGAAACGCTTGGACAATATATGTACGCGTTCGATAGCTCGAATGAGTTCAGTGAAAAGAAAGAGACAATAAGCCCTATCGAGGTGCAACTGAATGACCCAGAAGCTCCATCGACGGCAAAAAGTTATACCGCAACCGATGGAACGGGTACATACATGACACTCGGCTTTTCGCCCCCATCGGCCATGAATATGACCGCCAATATCTCGAGCTACGAACATGTGTATACAGGAAGTCCAACACAACAATACGACACACAAACAATTTCTTTTTACGATACCATCACATTTCCCCTTAAGTTAGCAGGAAATGTCTTCTCAGGAGAAAAAACTGATGTTACCACATCGGGAGATGCGGTCATCACCGATCGGTATCAATGGCATTTTGGGCACAAGGATCTTCTTGATTTTCCAGAAAATACGTACAGCGATGCAGGAGATTTTATCGACGCATTATCAGGTGACGCATTACAAAGCTGGTTTAACAGTGCGCTTTCCAACGTTATGAATCGTGCAGAATCGGCACTTGTTGATTAAGCTGCATTCCCCTATGCTCATTGCATATGAAGTGCCCTACATGTGATCGCGACATGCTTTCACCAAAAGAATCTGGTCCAGATCGTGCGAGAAGCGGAAAAACCTACGATTGGACAAAATATCATTGTAAATACGATGATACGTGGATAGAAATCTGGACACCTCAAGAAGCAGACTAAAAATACGTAAAAATATCTGTGTTTTGGATTTTTGTCTTTTATAGCTGCCTCGGATGGCTTCTTGACTCATGCTATAGATCGCTCGTTGATCGAACATGGAAAAAAGGCGGCTTCTCTCTCCTCCCCTTTGCACCAAGCTATGGAATTGGGGCAGTTACGCTCTTTACCTTGAGTCCTATCGTTGAAACGTACCCGCTCTTTTTAGAATGGATACTATTCGGAATCTTTTTTGGTGCCTACGAATACCTTTGCGGACGCATCACCGTTCTTCTGTTCAATCGAAGGCTCTGGGATTACTCAAAAAACGTGCTCAATATACAGGGCCACACAGACCTTCTTCACGCTATCTATTGGGCTACGCTTTCATTACTTACCCTCTACGTTTTTCATCCCTGGTTCCTTTCTACACTTGCTCAACTTTCCATATGACGTCATGGACCGCAAAAGAGCGCCAAGTCCTCAAATCCCTCTCAACACCCGCAAAAATTCAAGACTTTTTAAATGCACTTCACTACCGTGTCGTGGGAGATAACGAAACCTGCTCTTCCCCACGAACTGTTCTCAAAGAACGAAAAGCGCAATGCATCGAAGGCGCAATGCTTGCTGCAGCTGCACTTCGTTTTCATGGATTTCCTCCCCTCATCGTTGATCTTGAAGCATCTCCAAGCGATCTTGACCATGTAATCGCGGTCTACCAAATCAACGGTTTCTGGGGTGCACTTTCAAAAACAAATCATGGCGTACTTCGCTACCGGGAACCTATTTACCGCTCTATTCGAGAACTTGTTATTTCCTATTTTCACGAATACTTTCTGCAAACAACAGGCGCTAAAACCCTTCGAAACTTTTCTCGCCCAATAAATCTCTCCAAATTCGACAAACAATCCTGGGAAACAACTACAGAAAATATCTGGTTTATCCCCGAATATTTACTCACAATCCCCCACACTCCCCTCCTCACAAAAAGCCAAATTTCACGCCTCCGAAAAGCAGACAGTATAGAAATAAAGATGGGAGAAATTACCGAATGGCCCGAAAAAAAATTTGCACAAGAAAAAAAATCATGATAAGCTACCTTTCGTTATGTCATTTCTCCCAAAAAGTTTTAACGTAGTTCATCATACCCGCCATACATAAGCGGGTTATTTAACGTTATTCCTTTTGAATGACAGAAAAAAAGCCCGCTTTGCCGCGGGTCTTTTTTATTAAAAAATATTCATTAGTCAATATGAAAAAAATTCAACCAC
>JBBTSN010000029.1:0-8873 GCA_038078775.1 Patescibacteria group bacterium
TGTCGAGCGCCTGAGCGAAGACCAGCGCCGCCGGCAACTCAGCGCGATTGCCGGCGGTTTTCAGGAGGCGATCGTGAGGGTGCTGCTGAAAAATACGATAGCGGCGGCGCAGGCGTGCAGCGTCAAAGCGATCACGCTCAGCGGAGGGGTAGCAGCCAATAGCGCGGTGCGTCAAAGGTTGAGCGAAGCGGCGCAGCAAAACGGGATCGCCATCTATCTGCCGTCTTTCATCTATTCACATCACAAGATCTTAATCTCTTCCGCAAACACCATTGCGGCATTTGCAAAAGGAATTGCTAAGATTGCACCAGGAATTCCCCCGAGCGTCCAGCCAATGAGCACGGCGAGCAAACTGAGCAGCGGATTCATGCCGGTGGCATGTTGCATGATTTTTGGCACAAGTACTTGCCCTTCAACGGCCTGAATGAGTAAATACGCCCCTCCAACTACGACGGCGTGCACCGGAGAGAGCACAAGTGCGAGCATAACTGCAGGAACTGCAGAAAGTAACGGCCCAATGAACGGGATTACCTCGAGCGCACCCGCAAGCAGTGCGAGAATAAGCGCGTACGGAACGCCGATGAGCGAAAGTGCGACGTACGTAAGCAAGAAAATAACACCCATAAGCATGAGTTGCCCCCGAAGCCACGCACCTAGACGATCACGAAGCTTTGTTGCGAGCTGATTGATGAAGGGGTGATACTCTGCAGGCGCAATACGCGAGACCGAAGAAACAATTGCTTGTTTTTCTGCAACAAAATAAAATCCCAAAATCATGAGCACGACTACCGTCGTTATAACACCGATCGCCGAAGAACCCACTCCAAAAACCTGAGGAAGCGCAGCGGATACCCCGGCTCCGCGCAATGTGGTAATAACGGACGTAAGAGAAGTGAACCAATCTTCGTGGAAAGACCCGGCCCACGAACCGCCTGTTGCGCGTTCAAGATACGGCGCAAAAACAGGAATAATGTTTCCAAATTCTGCAAGTGCAGGCGGCAAAACTACATATAATAATCCACCAAGCACGAGGAGTGCGATTCCGTATACCACGATTGCTGCGATGCTGCGTGGAATGCGACGACGCTCGAGTGCATCTGCAAACGGCTCCATGAGTACTGCCAAAAAAAGCGCACCAATTACCAGGAGAATGACGTCGCGAATCGCAAACGCAAGCCATACCGCAGCACAAACAAAAAGCACTCGGAAAATGGTTCCGGTAGAAATGGCGATGTTGGTCATGCCGCGCCTGGAAGAATCGCGCATATAGAGGTAGTATACCCTGAAGTAGGTGAAGTTATGAAGTTGGGAAGTTTGTAAAAAAAGATAAGAGACTACAGACAGCAGATACCTGCCGTCTGCAGTCTCTCATCTGTCGTCTTTTTCTCAAGTCTCCACTCACCTCCTATCTTCACCCCTTCATAACTTCCCAACTTCATTACTTCCCCACCATGTCTCTTGCAACCAATCCCAAAGCCCATCACTCCTTTGACCTCATTGAACAATTTGAGGGGGGTTTGGTGTTGACGGGTGCTGAGGTAAAAGCGGTCATGCAAGGAAGCGCGAATATTAAAGGTGCATTCGTTACGCTGCGAAATCGTGAGCTCTGGCTTCGCAATGCCTACATTGGCCACTACACTCCCGCAGGGCCTCAAAAAGAAGGCGAAGAGCGACGTGACCGAAAGATTCTTGCGCACAAAGGCGAAATTCGTACGCTCATTATGCGACATGAAGCGGAGCGACTCACGCTTATTCCACTTGATATTCACCTTTCCAAACGTCGTCTCAAACTTACGTTCGCTCTTGCGCGTGGCAAACGCAAGCATGAAAAACGTGCATCTATAAAGAAGCGGGAAGTTGATCGGGAGATTCGGAGAGCGCTCAAGAATTAAAAAATCCCACATCGTTTTTGCACGTAGGGAACGGTTTTAAACCGTTCCCTACGACGCATTACGAATGTGGGATTTTTTCGTGGACCCGGGGGGAATTGAACCCCCATCCGTACCACATTCTCCAAAACTCTTTCTTCCAAGCTCATTCGCGTTTAAGCGGTTAACGTCTTTTTCGGTCGAGAAACACGACGAACAGTGAAACCGACGACCATGCGGCAAGAGTCCCGTATCCGGAGCGTGGTATCCGTGTACAGCAAGTCAGAGATTTATAGCACGACGGTGTTATGTACTGACGACATAGCGGTCATGGGTGGCGGCGTTATTACGCGGCGACCGGAGCAAATGAGAACGAACGAGTCGCCGAAGCGAAAGCCGTCTTCATTTGTGAAAATACGTTTGCATGTACTTTCTGAGGCGTGTGATGACGCGGAACGCCTCGTCCGCGGCTTGAGAGGGATTGGTAATGTAGACGTCGAAAGCCTAGCAGGCCCCTTTGTGAAGTATAAAGGAAAAGTTATAAGTTTAAAAGTAGGTTGGTGGGCTAGCTGTGCTAGGTAAGAAACGATGAACGTACCTCTACCTAGCCCACCTAGCCTCCTAGCCCAACCTAAACATAACATCCATCCACTTCACACTAACAACTCTCAACTTCACATCTTCCCAGATCTTCTCCCATCTGCTATCCTTTTCATAACTTTTTAACCCCACGACAATGCGCATCCACAAACACCGTAGGTTCCAGGCCCCGAAATTTGCTCCTCAACTCTATAAGGCAAACAAAGCGATTACCGCAGAAGAAGTGCGTGTTATTGACGAAAAGGGCGAAGCCCTTGGCGTTCTTCCTACCGCAAAAGCTATTGCAATTGCCGAAGAGCGCGAACTTGACCTTATTGAGGTTTCCCCTAAGGCCGAGCCTCCGGTTTGCCGTTTAGGTGATTATGGGCAGTTTAAGTACCAAAAAGAAAAAGAAGCTCGCAAGCAGCGCGCGCAGTCAAAGGAGGTTGAAATCAAAGGTATCCGCTTAGGACTCCGCATTGGTGAAGGCGACCTGAATATGCGCGTTGAACAGGGTGCAAAGTTCTTTGAACAGGGAGATAAAATCAAAGTTGAAATGATTCTCCGTGGCCGAGAACGCGCCTACCAGGCCCAGGCACAGCTTGTTTTTGACAACTACGTCGTTAAACTCGGGGCTCACTATCCGGTAAAGGTAGAGTCTCCGGTAAAGGCCCAGGCAGGTAAATTACATATGATTTTGGCCCGACAGACGTAGAAAGGGGCACAAACCAGTTGACGCCCCTTGGAAAATTCCGTACACTATTGCGGAATTTTCTTTTTCCCTTTTATGGCTATCAAGACGAATAAATCCATGGTAAAGCGCTTCAAAGTCACCACCTCTGGCAAGATCATGAAGCGCAAAGCCGGCCAAGCTCACTTCAACTCTCGCGAGTCTGGCAACACCACGCGTAATAAGCGTACCGATGTAAAGGTCACCAAAACCATCATGCGTGCACTTAGAACGCTCATGCCTTATAGCTTCTAGGTGCAAAGACAACAGATATCTGCCGTCTGCCGTCTCTCATCTGCAATCTTCTCTACTTCATTTCATAACTTCCCCCTCATATGCCTCGCGTCAAACGCGGTACACAACATGTTAAGCGCCGTAATAACCTTCTCGCACGAGTAAAGGGCTTTAATTGGGGTCGCAAGAGCAAAATTCGTCTTGCGCGCACCGCAATGCTTAAGGCGGGTGTGTACGCTTTCCGTGACCGCCGCGCTAAAAAGCGCACGTTCCGCAACTTGTGGACCATTAAAATCAATGCTGCGGTGCGTGAGCTTGGCACCACCTACTCCGTTTTTATTGCCAACCTCAAAAAGGCAAACATTGCTTTAGACCGCAAAGTTCTCGCAGTACTTGCAGAAAAGAACCCCAAAGTTTTTGCAAAGATTGTAGAAGCCGCAAAGTAGTTGTTTACCGTCATCCCGGGCACCGACCCGGGATCCAGCGCATATCTGTTCAACAAAAGCCCCTCTCGCTCAAAAAAGCGTGAGGGGCTTTGTTTTTGACTTTTTTCTTATTTTTTGGTACTATTTCGTGTCCGTTTGGAAACCAATTTTGGTAACCAAAGCGGTGCGTTTCGATCATTCACACCCCCCCGCCGGTAACCAACCCGGTTAAGGAGAGTCTGATGCCCACGATCCCGAACCCAAACCGCGCCCTCGTGGCGCCCCTAATGCCCCGCCTGGTGACGGTGCTTGCACTTGCGGAAGAGCTCGTCGTCATGAGCATGAAAAACCTCAAGAAAGACGAAAATGTCGCAAAGCTCCGGACCCTCACCAGCGAGCACAGCGCAATCCCGATGGAGACGGTCGTCCTGGAAGGTTTCAATCTCCCGGCGGCCGAGCCCATGCCCGTAACGCCGGAAGGCGGGGAGGATACTCAGGCCAAAGCGGCCCGGTTCAAGACCGGGATCCGCGTCATGGGTGACAACCTGAAGGCCGTCCAGGCGGCCCTCAAGACCTACAACGACAACCTGGTGGACGAGGTGGAGGAGGAGGCCCCCAAGGCCGAACCCCCGCCGCCCGAACCGCCCCCCGAGCCCCCGCCGGCCACGGAGCCCTCGCCGCCGCCCACCGCAGCCGAGGCGACCATCCCCGAGGAGGGAGAGCCGGGCTATTCCTGGCGGGAAAAGGCAGGGTGCGTGGCGATCTTTACTGTTTTTTTCGTAGCGATGGCCTTCGCCATCGTGTGGATTAGCGACTACGAGTCACCGACGCCCCCCCCGCCAAAGGTGACGGTGGCGCCCACGCCCCCCGCCGCCCCCACGGCGAGCGGTGCCCTCGACTGCTCGCTCGTGTTCTCGATGACGTCCGACATGGACGGCAACGGGAAGGACGAGCTCCACGCCATCATCCCCGTTCACGGCGGGGCCTCCACCCTCCTCATCGAGGGGTGGAGCGTGGTCAACGGGAAGTGCCTGGACAACGGGAGCGTCGTCACCACCAGCGCGTTCGAGAGCCTCCGCAATGGGCTCAAGAGCGCTCTCGGCAGCTCGCTGCCGACTGAGGGGATGACCAACCCGGTCAAGGTGCAGACCCACACGGTCATGTGCAACATCGGCTCCGGGCCGACGAGCAACTGCTTCGAGGGATAACACCCGAGAGGCAGAGGGGGGACAAAACGTCAACCGACAAGTACCAGAAGAGCGATCTTCAGGAACCTGTCGGTGGGACCTCGCGCCTATCGACAAGTACCAAAGAGATCGCTCTTCTGGGAACGTCGGTAGGCGTTTTGCGTTTTATAGGCCCTACACATCTCTTCTTGCAGATTTTTTTCTTGCTTGTTATAGTAGTCACGTTCAAAAGGCGAGGGACGGTAGTTCAATTGGTTAGAGCACTGCCCTGTCACGGCAGAAGTTGCGGGTTCGAGTCCCGTCCGTCCCGCCAGAAAGACACTTCTCGTTCGCGAGAGGTGTTTTTCTTTTTAGCTAAGCCATATTTGCAAGTTCCAACCCATATGAAGTACTCTTGGAGAAAGAAATTAAACTGCGAAAGAAACTATGAAAATTGGAATTGTGAGCGTACTTTCTCTCTTGCTCTTGGGTGGTGCAGGATGCACTTCTGAGAGTCCTCTTTCTTTGCAGAATGATACGCAGAATTATGAGGCTATTGAGGAAAAAGATGAGATACCCGCAGACGAACAAGCCCCTAGCGAAGGCGTGAACGTTTATACGAACACTACGTACGATACTTCATTTGCATATCCAAATTCATTCACGATCACCGAAGATAAAGAGGTTATGACGTACTCAACAGGCGTCGTATGGTACAGGGTTATTATTGAAAATAAAGCTGATGTTCAGGAGCCTTGGATGAGTTTCGAAATCAATCCTGATGGGTACGGACCCATTTTTGCTGATCTTACGTACACACTCGAAAAAGGTACCGATGGATATCTATCCATTGCCTCTGAAGAGGTGGAAGAGAAAAATGAGTTTAACAATGACGGCAATATTATTATCACCGCACGATATACTTCTGAAAGTGGCATCTCTTACTTCTGGTTCTTCCGCGCGGATGAAGGAGTTACACAATGGGAGAATACGTTCAAAGAGATCCTTGTAAGCACGAGACTTCCGTAACAGAGATTAGGTTACAACACAACCCTCCGCCCATCGCAACACTCCTCCACCGCTCACCTAATGCCGCTCCGGCTTTGCGTGAGTGGTGTTTTCGTTTCTCTATAATTATGAGAAGATGCTATGAAGTCCTACCCTCCTCGATCTTGGTTAAATCCAAAACTTGAAGCAAGAAACTCTCCAGTTCATGGTAAGGGTGTTTTTGTTATCGAGGCCATTAAAAAAGGAGAGGTTCTAGATCGCTGGGGTGGCAAAGTTTACACCACGAAGCAAATAGAAAATGGGGAGTCAAACGAGACCGCCTGCCAAATTGATGACGATCTTTGGATGGCAGATTCTCCAGGCGTAGCCCCATCAGATTCGGATTTTTTTAATCACTCCTGTGATCCCAATACCTGGATGGACGATGAGGCAACGATGTCGGCAAGACGTGATATTGAGATAGGTGAAGAAGTGACGGTGGATTATGCTTTACTCGTTGCTCATCCTGGATACGTAACGGTCGCTAACTGTCGCTGTAAGTCACCCTTGTGTCGACATCACATTACCGGAGATGATTGGAAGCTTCTTGAGCTTCAAGAGCGCTACAAAGGCCACTTCCCTCCCTACTACAACGACGTATTGATGGACTGCGTGGATGAGAATAGACAAGGTACAATAGCAATATATGCAGTTTGAAAATGTTGCTTTAGCGCTCGGATACGCACTTTTTTTACGTTGATCTCGTCTTCCAAATCCGTCGCCTTTTGAAAACACGATCATCACGCGACGTTTCAGCACAAAGATATCATTACAAAATTGTAGACTATACCGGCTCAACGAAAAACGATTTTGATTTGCGATTATAGGATTCTATTTCAGTGATTCGCAACTGTGGATTCGTTTCTACGAATTCGTTAAATGATTTGTATTCGCCCATTCCCTTGATATCAAGATCGTTCAATTTCCAGTCATCACAACAAATAATTGCAGGAGCGGTGATGAGTGGAGCTAAAAACTCAAACACGGCTTTTGAAGAACTGTACGTATCACAATCAACAAATACGACGCCAATATTCTTGATGTTCAATTGCTCTACGGTTGCACTATTAAGTGTTTGATCGTACCAACCTTTTACAAAATGAATGTCATCGGGATTCACGCTTTTTCCTCTGAGACATTCGAGTAACTTTTCGTAGGAGCAGCTGTAAAACCCCTTCTTCCATACACCGTCATCTTCATGCTCAGCGCCTTCAGGAAGACCTTGAAAAGCGTCAAAGCCGAAGAACCTTGTTGAATGTGCACCGAGTTGTTTGCATGTGAGATACATGCTCGAAAGTGATGAACCGTTGAAGGCACCAAATTCAAGATAATCACCGATGTCCTCACCTTTTGCGCCTCGTAGTCTTTCAATACAATCCGTAAAAAAGGACTTGAGGCGTTCAGGAGGAACGAGGTTCACTGCGCAAATGTCAGCAATCTCCCCAATCGTATAGGGTGATTTGGGGACCGGAAAAAACTTACGATAGGCAGCCTTCAAGGCTCATGTGATTGGAGTATATCGAAAAGACATAATTTAGAGCACACTTTCGTTGAGTGTATAAAGCAGTGCACCTTGTCCGGCCTGTAAGATGTGCGCACTTTTCAAAGGAATCCAAAAGCATTCAAGATTTGTTGGAGATTGTTTCCCGTCATGTTCTTCTACGCTCTTCCAGCGGTCAGGAAGGGTATCTGTAATTCTTGCAAGAAAGAAATGCCGATTTTGAACTTCATTCCGATACGGCGCCATGTCGTATGTCGCGATTCCTAAATCTCCAATAATTTCAAAAGCATCCAACCCAGTTTCTTCTTGAAGCTCTCGAAGCGCAGTATCCTTAGGAGATTCATTCTCTCGAATACTTCCAGCTGGGACTTGAATGCCAACTTCTTCAAAAGAAAAATCTACGTGACGAAAGACCAGAAGCCTTCCGTCATGAACACAGTAGACTACGACTTTTTCGCTTTGAGCTTTTTTGATTTCCATAAGTTACTCAGCAGCAATAAGTTCGATATCTTTCGGCAAATCTTTTTCAGTAACTTCGATGATCTGAGTCGGCTTTTGATTTACTGATGATCGCCACTCCATCTTTGGATGAACTCCAAATTGAGTAAAACCATCTTTAGGAAGGACATATACAAAACCCTTCTGACCGCGTACGGCATCCAACGCCTTCTGTGATGCACGGAGGCGGATATTTCCTTTATCGTCTGGCCCAAAGCCAGTGTAGTCGTCAACGACCAGTGCTCTAAAGATGGCGACATCGGCAGAAAGCGTCGCCGCTACACAGGGCGATCCATGCTCCTGTTTAACGTCATCCGTATAATCATACGGTTGTCGAGTTTCGAGTTCCGCGATGTCGGCAGTTGTTGATCCATGAAAAACATACGCTCCTGTTTGTTCAAGTTCATGCAATAAGCGCGCGCCTTCGCCCATCTCATAATTCGTGGCTTGAAGTTCCAGGGGTGGAATTTCTGCTGGAAATCCTTGCTTTTCGATACTCATAATACTGATATTCTATCGCGAAATGCGAAGTAACCGCAATCCACCACCCCTCGGAGGCGTTGCCCACCGGTTGCCCATAAGGTGATGAATTGAACGTTTTCGCGAGTGCTTGTGCGGACTTGTGAGAATGAGGTTTTTCTTTGTATCTGCTAGCCGTTCTGCATTTCTTCAATGAATCCGGCACGTTCCTCAATTCGCGGAAAACGGATTCGAGTCCCGTCCGTCCCGCCATAAAAATGCGACCCTTCCGGGTCGTGTTTTTATACTCATCGCCTTATTAATCAAATAGATTCGTGTTACGCTTAAAATGATTATTTATACCCA
>JBBTSN010000030.1:0-4406 GCA_038078775.1 Patescibacteria group bacterium
CTGCTGATTTTATGCTGGTCGCCACAATGAACCCATGTCCGTGTGGACATTTAGGGGACACAGCAAAGGAGTGTACCTGTAGTACAACCCAAATTCTTGCCTATCAAAAACGACTGTCCGGACCACTTCTTGATCGCATAGACTTATTCGTTGATCTCCCACGCATTTCCTCAGAAGAACTTCTTCAAGAAGGAAGACCACACGAAGAACAAGCATTCCCCACAAACGAAATCCTAAAAAATGTTCGAGATGCTCAACAGGAACGACTCGATCAAGCAGCGGGGAGCCTCACGCACTACGAAACACTCGCAGCACCAACAAAAGGAGCAAAGCACCTCTTCAGCAAGGCAATCGACCGTCTCCAGCTCTCGGGCCGAGGCTACGCACGTCTCCTACGCGTCAGCAGAACCATCGCCGACCTCGCACAATCACCAAATGTAGAACCAGAACATGTCAGTGAAGCATTGAGCTACCGCTCTCGACTGATCGCAAGAAATTAAATGTAAATAAACCAACATGTCCGAGCCTATAGTATTCATGGGCATTTCATTTGTCCTGAATATCGTAGACAAATAAAAAATCGCACCTATAGTCGTCGCAAAACAAGTTCCCTTTTCGTCATGCCGGACTTGATCCGGCATCCAGCGTTTCTTGATGCGTTGGACCCCGGGTCGAGCCCGGGGTGACAAGAATCTCCGGAATTTGATTTGCGCTCACTATAACTAGTAACGAATATAGTTTGCGGGATTCAAGAACTTCTTCGTCGCCGCATCAATAACTTCAAAGTGAAGGTGAGTTCCACTTGAATCGCCCGTTGATCCACAGCGTCCAAGAGGATCTCCCGCAACAACAATCTGGCCCGTTTGCACGTACAGCGCATGAAAGTGACCATAACGAGTAATCAAACCATTCCCGTGATCAATTTCAACAGTGTTCCCATAGCCACGCTTTGCACCCGCAAAAAGCACAACACCCTCTGCAGCAGCGTAGTTATCATTCGTTGAAGTACCATCTGCATGACCCGAACAATCAATATCATAGCCCGTATGGAACCAGCTCATACCACGCACAATATACGCAAGATCCGTTGGCCAAACCATACTCATCCCATCACCCGGAGTAGTGCTTCCCTGGCTCCCCGAAGGAGCTGAGGTAAACAAATCCTTCACCGCAACCGTTGCAGTTGTAGTACGCGTTACCGGCGCGGTAACAATGCCGCCGGGAACAACAAATGATTGACCGATACTCAACGAAGCATCGTCACTCAAACTATTAAACGAAACGATGGTAGCACTATCAACGTTATATTTTTTCGCGATCGCCGAAAGCGTGTCACCACTCTTCACCGTGTGAAGAACACCCGAAACCGGCAAAATAGTGAGTTGTTGATTAAGCTTAAGCACCGAACGAAGCGTGAGATTATTCGCCCAAAGAAGCGTATTCAAATTGATTCCGAACTGCTCAGAAATACCCGAAAGAGTGTCTCCACTCTGAACCGTATACGTTTCCACCGCGGTACGTTGAGGGATTTCCTGTGTGCCAGAACCAGAAGGCGACTGCGTACTAAGTGCAAACGCACCATCAGCCCGAAAAAGACCAGGAGAATTCTCTAAAGCCAAAACATCTCCCGCAGTTTGCATGGATGCGTCTTCTAAAATGCCCGCATCCTGTGAACCCGTAGAAATGACGTACGAACGTGCATCGCGCGGATCGCTATACTCCTCAACAAACTCCATACGCTCATTCGTAGCAAGCGCATACAAAATACTCTGCTGCCCGATGGCATCAACCTCAGCACGAACCGAATTCACCCGAATATTCGTAACTCCACCAACAATCGCGATAAGAAGAACAAGTGAATAGAAAGAAAACCGGTTACTCACCACAAACATGAGGCGATTTTTTACCGGGCGGTACACCGCGCTCATGTTTCGCCGTGCAAAGAAAAAGACACGATACCCAGGAACAAGAAATTTCAAAAAAACATTCTGAAGGCGCTTCAAAGTAGGAGCAAGCGCTCGAAAGAATCCAAAAACACGCGCTTTCACAAAAAGAACCAAGCGAACTGCGAGCAAACCAAGGCGTACCCCAAGCGACGGACGAGAAGGCATACAAAGATAAGTATACCGCTTCCTTGTCCTCCTCACAAGGAAAAAGAGCATAAGTTGGCGAATATTAGCCAAAGAATTTGACTCATTTTTTCACGTCTCGTATAGTAGTTGTCATCCCGACGCCAGGAGGGATCTCCCTCGAAGATCCTTCGGTCGACATAAATCTCTCTCAGGATGACACAATAACTTCATACATCTCAGCCTCTAAACTTTCATCTCTCTATGTCTTACACAGTTGAAAAAACTAACAAACAATCCGTTAAAATTCACCTCACCATCCCAGCTGAGCAGGTGGATGCAGGAATGGAACACGCAGCAGAACATATGGGAGAAGGCCTCACCATCCCAGGATTCCGCAAAGGCCACGCACCTTTCGCAGCAATAAAAGCAAAACTCGGAGAAATGGCACTCCTCGAGCACGCAGCAGAAGAACTCATCCGCGCCGCCCTCACTGAAGCGCTCATTGCCGAAGATCTCGATATCGTTGGCTCGCCATATTTCACCATGGAGAAAATGGCTCCAGGAAACGATCTTGTGTGCATTGCAGAAATTGCACTCATGCCAAGCGTTACCAAACTCGCCGACTACACCAAACTCACCGTTGCCCCAGAAAGCGCAGACGCTTCTGACGAGCTTCTCACGCAGGCAAAGCGTGATCTCCAGCGCATGCGCCAAGTAGAAGTACGCGCAATTGCAGGAACAAAGCTCGAAAAAGGACACAAAGCGGTCGTCGATCTCTCCATGAAAAAAGATGGTGTCTCTATCGAAGGAGGTGATGCAAAAGCACACGGTATTTACACCAACGAGCCTCACTACGTTCCCGGATTCGTTGATGCAATTCTTGGCGCAGCAGAAGGTGACGAACGCACATTCTCTCTCAAATTCCCAGAAGATCACTACCAAAAGCACCTTGCAGGAACCGATGTAGAATTTTCCGTAAAGCTCAACGAAATTTTCTCAGTCGAGGCTCCAGAAATCGATGACGCTTTCGCAAAAACGCTCGGTATGGAAAACGCCGCAAAACTTGAAGAAAAACTCAAAGAAAACCTTGCACACGAAAAACAAACCGAGGAAGGCCGTCGCCAAGAAAAAGCAGTGCTTGAACTTCTTGCAAAAAAATCTTCTTTTGAAGAAATAAACGAACTGCTCGTCAATCAAGAAATCGACAAAATGGTACAAGAGCTTCGCGTATGGGTTACGGAAAATGGCATGGAGTTCAACGAATACATGAAGTCTATTGGAAAATCTCTCACCGACATGAAGCTAGACTTTACGCCACAAGCAATTACTCGCATAAAAGTCGCGCTCGTTATCAAAGACATCGCAAAGAAAGAAAAGATTGTTGCTGACCCTGCAGCAGTAGATGCCGAGCTCGACCGCATTGCAGAATCGGTATCAAAAGATCCCGAAATGAAAGAGCGCATCTACGCCCCAGAATACCGCGACCGCGTTGAACAGCAGCTCCAAAACCGCGCAGTAATCGACTTCCTCAAAAAAACCATGGTGCGTTAATATGCTGTACACCAATTCCTCTTGGGAAAAAATACATACCGGCGTATTCAAAAACGGAAACCAAATCATTAGTCACCAACTCGCATTCTTCGCATCATCTGGGCCACTCTTCTTAGGAGGATTCTTCATATTCTTCGCAGCTGTTCACACAGGCATTCAGTACTTCAATCACGTTCTTTCCTGGAAAAATCTTCAATCGCTCGACATCATTCTCTTTGCTACCGCAATATTCGGCGGTTGGCTCATTACAAAGGGCAGAGCAGGTCTAGAGGTTCGTAAGGAACACGGGGGTATCCATCCCAACGATACTCTTATCGTTCTTGATAGCACAACACAGGATGTCATGAAACAAAAAGGCATGACTGAGGAACGCATTGGCACATTTGCAAATATGCAGCTCAGCATACGCATGGATCGAAGCGGAAAAAACGTAAAATATCGCATCGAAGCAATCTTTCCCGAAAAAAAAGAACGCATTGCAACAACCAACAATAGAACGCACGCAGAAAAACTCCTCCAAGAAATAAAATCCCATCTCCATATCTCATAAAAACAAAACACCCCTCATTCCTGAGCGGTGTTTTGCATTTCGCACGAGGGAGTGGATCAAACCACTCAACCTCGCGCACGAACCGCTCAACTCGGCACCACTTACGGCGTCCAGTTGAGCCCAACGAGCACAGACGGAACCCGGGTCTCGAAGTCGTACAGCGGCGCAGCCCAGAGCTCGAAGCCCTTGTACGAACCTCCGACACGCGGACCAACACCATCGACGCGCTGCAC
>JBBTSN010000031.1:0-3252 GCA_038078775.1 Patescibacteria group bacterium
AACATTTCTACGAATTCAGATCCGGAAATATGGAAGAACGGAACGTTTGCTTCTCCTGCAACTGCGCGGGAGATGAGTGTTTTACCGGTTCCTGGAGGGCCCATGAGGAGTACGCCTTTTGGAATTTTCGCTCCTAAGTCTGCAAACTTTTTTGGTGTTTTTAAGAATTCAACCACTTCATTGAGCTCTTCTTTTGCTTCGGGATTTCCGGCAACTTCGGCAAAGGTGATTTTATTTTTTTTGCCGTTTACTTCACGGGCATTTGCTTGGCCAAAGGTAAGTGCTTTGCCATTCGCTCCTTGCATTTGGCGGTAGAGCATGAAGAGTACGAAGCTAACACCGATCACGAGAATAAGTGTTGGGAGCATGCTTTGGAGCAACACTACACCAGCCGAAGGTTCTTTTATCTCAATACTGATATTTGCGAGCATGTCTTTAGAAATGCCGTAATCAGTAAGAAGTTCGGACACTGCTTGTGTGTGTTCTTTTTTAGTGACGTAGGTTGTGCCGTTTGCGCCAATGCCGGTGAGCGTGTCATTTTCAACGGTGATTGCGGTAATATTGCCGTTTTGAATTTCATCAACGAGTACCGAAATGGGCACGTGAGAAATGGCATCGGGCTTGGTGCCTATTACTGAAAAAATAACGCTTATTGCTACCACAACGAGCAGGAATGAGATGATGTTTCGAGAGAGGGGTTTCATAGATCAAGTAGGTATAGTTTGGCAGAAACGATGTTGTTTTGCAAACAAAACCCCCGGCGTGTCGTATGGGCGTAGTATTCTCTTTTTTTCAAGAATGCTACGCCCTTACATTACCGGGGGGTTTTTATGCTTTTGCTTCTGTTTTTTCTACCTTGTCAGCTTTTTCAGCTTTCTTTTTTGGCTCTTTTTCCTCGCGGAGAGAGAGACCGAGACGATGCTCGTTTGGTTCGATGGAAACCACGCGGAACTTCATGACATCGCCTACGGATCCAATGGTCGTAGGATCTTCCACTGGCTTGTCTGAAAGTTCAGAAACGTGCGCAAGGCCTTGGATGTCAGTATCAAGTTCTACAAAGAAACCAAATGGGTTTACTTTGATAATCTTTCCTTCTACCCAGTCGCCTGCCTTGAAACGTTTGGTAACCGTCTTCCATGGGTCATCGGTAAGCTTTTTCATGGAAAGGAAGATCTTGCTGCCTTCGATGCCGATTATTTCTGCCTTAACGGTGTCACCGAGCTTGATGACATCCTTTGGATGATCAATGCGCTGCCATGCAATTTCGGAAATGTGCACCAATCCTTCAAGAGGAACGCTGGTACCGGTTGGGAAGAACTTTACGAATGCACCGAAGTCCGCAACTGCAGAAACTTCACCTGCAACGATATCGCCAATTTTGCACTGTGCGATAACACTCTTTTGTTCTTCTTCCCAAACTGCTTTTTCGGAAACGATGAGTTTTCCATCATCTTCTTGCATGTCGAGAACGCGAACGCGGAGATCGATACCGACAAAGCTTTTCAACTTATCGAAGATCTTTTGCTTGTCACCACCCGCTACGCGTGGGTAATGCTCAGGAGCAAGTTGAGAAACTGGTAAGAAACCTTGCACGTTGCCGAGTTTTACAATCAAACCACCTTTGTTTGCGTCAGCTACCTTTACGGTGATGACCTCGCCGGAAGAGGAGAGGGAGGTGATGTCTTGCCATGCGCGTTTTGCGCCAGACGCACGGAACGAGAGTTCAACTTCACCGTTTTCGTTTTCCTCATCAATAACAGAAGCTTCTACTTCATCGCCAACGGAGAGCTTTTTTGCAAACTCAGCGTCATTGCGAAGTTCACGACCGCGCACGATACCTACCATGATTCCTGCGATATCAATGGTGATTTGACGACCGAGGGTAGAGAGGACCTTACCTTTTATTACGTCACCTTTTTTTGGAACGGGCAAGAATTCATCTTGGCCCATGAGCTTTTCAAGCTCGTTTGCCTTTGGATTTGGCATAAAATAGTCCTTCCCGCGGCACATCTCCTTGGCTTTGAAAGGCCTTGGGGCTGCAATGCGAACCGGCATTAATAATGAGTCAACGGGAGGGAGTGTACGGGAAATGAGAAAAAAGGGCAAGATATAGACAGCCCCCTGCATACGTTTTCCGAACAGCACGGTACTGTGTGAGGTGTGAAGTGTGAAGTTTATAGTTAAGAGTTTGAAGAGAATGGTGTTTTTTTAGAAAGATAAGAGATAGTTTTACATACAAAACATAACCTCCACTCACTTCATAACTCATAACTCCCAACTTCATAACTTCCCAAAATATGTCTCATCCTCACCAACATTTTCTCGACGAATACCGAATTTCTATTAATAAACTTGTTCCCCTTACTCCAGCTGACGTTCGTGAAGAGGCGGAGCGGCTGTATGCTGAGCTTGCGGGGAATGAGCACGCTTCTGAACGCCAGATTCAACAAGCACTTGTTGAAATAGGTAAAAGAGAATACCCCTATCGTAAGGCGTATGCAGCCTTGTGTGCGACTGACGAAGAGAAGCGTTTAGAAGATGCAGCCTTTACAAAGATTGATGTTTCGATTGCTGAGAAGGTGCGTGCAGTGACCTCTCACGGTGTTCATTTGAGCGATTATGTGAATAGTAAGCTTTTTGAATCTCAGCTTACGGCTGAGGAGCGGTACCATGTTGAGCAGGCGATTCTTGGAGCGCATGATGTCATTAATCGACAGTGTGATGAACGCGCAGCGACGCGCAAGGAAAGTTTTGAAACGCTTGTTGCAGAATGGTCTACAAAGCGTGATGAAATTCAGCGTCTTATTGAGGAGCTTCGTAATATGGCAACTCGAAGTTCTGGGCTTGCGGGGGAGATTATTGGTGCGGCAGATGCCTTTGAAGAGGGATGGTCGATTGTTTCTCGTGATCCTGAAGAGCGCGAGGTTCGAGAAGCGCTTGAATCGTTTGCAACACAGCTTGAGGAACAATCGAGTGACGACATATTAAGCCTGTGATACCCTTCGCACCGTATGCAGATTTCGTGGAATGGCCTGGGGTGTTTTACCCTTGTTGCAAAGCCCGTACAGGGCGAGGTGACTGTTGTTACTAATCCGTTTAAGGCACAGGATGATATGAAGCTGAAGTCGGGTGTTGCTTCAGTTATCGTTCAAACGCATGAAGGAAAGGATACAGAGAACCTTACTGCGTTTGAACCTCAGCATCCCGAAGAGGGAAAAAAGGTTTTTCTGGTAAAGCACGCAGGTCAATATG
>JBBTSN010000032.1:0-2464 GCA_038078775.1 Patescibacteria group bacterium
CAGGGCCGTAGTGCGACAACTGCTTCACCGACTCTTCTGCCGTCACAGCTTTGAGATAGCCGAACATTCTGACGTCACTCCAGATCAGATGAGTCTTACCGTCGAACACGAAAAGTATCCGGTCGTGTTTTGAGGGAGTAGGTCGTAGGTTGTTGGGGGTAGGGTTATAAAATACGAACTTACCTGTCATCTTCAGGTGACCCAAAATAACCGTCCCATTATCTAACTCAAAAATCAAAACTTTCGCACGTCTCCCTACTCCCAACACCCTACTCCCTACAACCTTTTCAATAAAATTTTTTCCCACCGGCGTCTCCCGGCCAGTCTTATAAATCACAACCTCGCGGATCGTCTTTCCAGCGATTCGGTCGTGTAGTTGGGTGCGGACGGTTTCGACTTCGGGGAGTTCGGGCATACACGAGCTATCCTGCCTCTAGACCTCGCCGTTGTACATCCCATCAATTCTTTTCGACTGACTTTTGAGCCAATTTTTCCCGTATTGTTTACTCATGGCCTCATGCAGTCTCCGAAAAGCTGGAAGTCGAGATCCCTCAACAGGCCGTTCAGCCCTAGATTCAAAATATGCATTCATGAAAAGTGAGGGGTCAATATTGCCTTTATCTATAGCCTCCTTCACCACTAGCTGTTCGAACGGATACGTGGTCACATCCTTCTCTTCGGACAAATATCTCGCCAAAAGCTCAGTGCAACCCTCATTCAACCAACTTCCCTGTTCTCGAGATCCGTGATGGGACAAAAAACGTAAACCACTTTTTCTGGTGTGAGGACTCCGAACTTCAACCTGGACACCGTCATAGCGCTCTAAATCTCTAATTTCCTCCTGCATAACCGCTCCAGACACTCTGTGTGTTAATTCATGGAAAACTGTCTTCCGAATCTCCTGAGGTTTCCTACCTTCGACCTTGATACTAATCACCCCACTTCTGTAAGCCAGGCCATGTACGTCTCTGCTAACGAGTATGTCGATAACTCTAAAAGAGGCATCGTTAATCCGGGAATCGTAGGCTGCATTGGGAGGGATCATTCCCGTATCGACCGCCGCCTGAAAGTGTCGCTTAAAGCTTGCCTTCCACTGTTCAAAAATTGGTTCCCAATCTTTCTGTACTTGCTCTTGATGTTCTAATCTCAATGCAAGAATCGCCTTAAGCACCCCCACCGGGACGTCTTTAGCTTGAATACGCTCCAAAAATTCGATTCCATCCGCTGGAGCCTCGACCTGGCTGTCCGCCCACAGATCGGCTACTCGCTGGTCCTTCAAAGCCTCACGTAACGTTCTCCTCACATCGAGCGTCCAATCAAGGTCCCTCCCTGTGTTAAAAGCAAGATCGCCAAAGACTCTCCATAAACTTTCCGTAATTCTACGTTCATCGCTAGCTATATACTTCTCCGCTCTGTCTGCTGGCAAATCTCCCCGAGCCGCACGCTCCCGAAGATCTTGGATCCCCCTATCTATTCCGTTCACGTATTCAAGTTCCCTCTTTCCAAAAGAAAACTTGTCCCCGCCAATATCAATGTCTTGTGAAAACTTTTTCAGGCTTGAACGATGACGCTCATCATCCTGAGATGTGAACTCGTGGCGACGGCCTATTTCACGCATACTCTCCAATCTCACCATTCTTTAAATTCATGAACTCAGTCTATCAGAAAAATGCGGCTTCGACTTCGGGGAGTTAGGATATGACTCGCGAGAACTTCCAATAACAAAATCTCCATGAGCTAAAAATCTCTCCGCTAAAGCCTTACCGATACCCCGACTAGCCCCCGTAATAACCACCGTCTTCATAGACCGGTAAAACAATTAGACAATTGTATACGTATTAATAAAAACCGGTTTTTTCTGGACAAGGGCCTTATTGATTGTATCCTGCGCTCCCTCACTTTCATTTACATGGAAGGCGATCAGAGCATCTGATGCATTTACAACTTCGGTATTCCTCGCAAAATACGTTGTTGGATCAACAATGGTATTCGCTGTATTTTCAATAACTGCAGAGGGATTTCTACGTTTAATCTCTTCGAGCTGAGCAATCAATGCCTCCGCCTGCTCCAAGGTTACGACCCCTTCACTTGCTCGTTTACGGTAGTGGGCAGCATATCTCTCAAGAGTAACGGGAAGAAAGATTTTAATGTGTGTAGCGTCAGGATCTAAGTTCAACGCTTCGTCAGTCGCGAAAAAATCTACAGAAAGAGCTCCGCCGGAGACTATCCCGTCACCTCGTTCAAGGATCCTGTGTACCGTGGTTCTTACCGCATCTTCGACCTCCTGACTCGTTTTTCTCCAACTGCCACTAATGCCAAACCAAAGAGGGCCCTTATGGGCTCTCTGCGGTGCAAGCTTTGAAAACAACTCCTCCAATGAGCTTGCCCGCAACCCTAAAGGGTGCTGAGCTGCACTGTTTTGCATACTTGGCCAGATTAGCATACTGTCTTCCTGACATCCATT
>JBBTSN010000033.1:0-6205 GCA_038078775.1 Patescibacteria group bacterium
CAGAGATGACGCGTCCTCAAACTATTATCGCCTGTCGTAAAGCAAAAGCTATTATTACCGATGAAGGAGGCATTACCTGCCACGCCGCTATCTTATCTCGCGAGATAGGCGTCCCCTGTATCATTGGCACGAAAATCGCAACAAAAGTACTCAAAAATGGGGATTATGTGGAAGTAGATGCAAACAAAGGAATGATAACAATTTTACCTCAACCAATATAAAAATATGAAAACAAAATCTGTCCTCATTAGTATCGCTGTTATAGCAGGATTGCTTATTGTGCGTGCTGCATTACCTTGGTACGATACCGACGATACACTCGACCCCGTAATGGTAAAATATCAGTTTGCGAATGACGAGAGCGGCGATGCTGTTTGTGAAAATGATGCGGATGGCGCTGGGGTAAAAGCTGTACCCTTTGGCGCTATAGCAGAAACGTGTAACGCAGAGTTTTTCGTATTGTTCAACCTGTTCCCATTTCAAACTAATGGTGAACCCGTACCGCTAAAGCGGTAAAACAAAAACGGTTCTATAAAATTTAAACCGAGTTGTGGCACACTGGGGATCATATGTTTATTGCGCACCTCCCCGCCGGTTATCTTTTAACACGATGGCTGCAGAAAAAATTGAAAACAGAAAAGTTTCTGTGGGTGGGGTTGTTAGGCAGCATCTTGCCCGATATCGACATGCTGTATTTTTATCTCATTGATGATCTACAGACGCTCCACCATCACTATTGGACACATGTGCCGCTACTCTGGATTGCGCTATGGATAGTGATGGCAATCGTAACAAAGCTCCTTAAAAATCGCACCGCTTTCATGTTAACAATGATTATTTTCCCCAATCTTCTCCTACACTTCGCTCTCGACTCTATAGTGGGCGACATTGGTTGGCTCTATCCATTTGTCGATTACGATTTTTCCCTATTTACCGTTCCTGCAACTCACAATTTTTGGGTCTGGAGTTTTGTGTTCCACTGGACTTTTCTTCTGGAGATAGCGATCGTCATCGCGGCAATTGTTGGTTTGTACAAACATCGACACAGCACAAGCTAACCCATGTCGATACAAAACTCTTCACAAGCTTTCGGATAAAATTGCTGATGATATAATCAACAAAATTCGTTTTCAGAGATAATATGAACCGGCCTTTCATTTTTAGTTTGATCGCCGCTATTGCACTTACCGGCGTAGGGTGTACCAATAGTGCCCGAGATTCCGATACAGACACATCAGATCGAGACGTGTTCATTAATGATATCGTTTAGAAATGGGCCCTACGGGTATAATCAACAATATTCTTATTCGGAAATGAAAAAAATATAGTTTTTCAAGGAGATAATTGGTTGTAATCACCAAAATCTTCTACAAACCCTTGCAACGGCATTACTTGAACGCGATCTCAAATCTATACATTCCCATACTACACATGCCTTCAAGTGTTCCTTGGGCTTGTTCAGCAGTGAGAGAAATGGTTTCTGTTCCGGTAGCTTGCAGCATTTCTTGGTAACCAAGTGATGGAATAACAATGCTTGATGAACAATCGTAGGTTCCGTTGGTAAACACCCGAAGGTCAGTAGGTATGCCCGCCTGTGCTTCAATAACATTCGGTGTATATCCACCTTTCGCTGCAATATCAATAATCTGTCGGCCATTTTCTACAACCGATCCGCCCGCTGTCGAAACACCTCCCACATTTCCTCGCAAAATAAAGCCGAACACGAAAAGTCCAACAAAGACTCCACAAAAAATAAGTGCTGTTTTTGTATCTTTTTGCATAAAGTTTTATGAATTAAAATTACACAACACCAAGAACAATAAGAGCATTCCAAGCATTAAAGAGCGCAAGAACAATAATAATAATACCTGAAGCCTTAAAGAACGTTCCCTTCCAAGGCTTATGCGCAATTTCAAGCGCACCAAAAGAAAGCGCGGCAAGTACAGGAAATGTTCCAAGTGCAAAAAAGAACATGGTGAGCGCACCCGTGAGAAAGCTACCTGTCGTAAGCGTATACACCTGCATAGATTGCGTAAATCCACACGGCAAAAAGAATGTCGCAACGCCCACAAGAAGCGGAGCGAGCATATGTGAAGAAGCACTGACGCGGCTCGTATACTTCGCAAAAGTCTTTGGCATCTTTGGCGTCAATCGCGCAATACCTGGAAAGATATCAAGCAGATTCAAACCAAGAATAAACATAACCGCTGCAACAACAAGTCCCAAAATACCCGTTCCCATAATACCAAGTTGAAACACCTTGCCAAGCATTCCAATCACTCCCCCGAGGATAAAGAAACCGCCAAGACGTCCAAGATGAAACAGTGCTTGCGACTGCCATTTGCCCTGGTTCTTTGCAGCATGTGCCGAGAGCGAAAGAACAAGCCCACCAACAACCGCAAGACACGTTGAAACCGAGGCAATAAGGCCAACGAGCGCAGCAGTTCCAAGGCTAACATTCCCTGATCCAACAAGATGTACCAGTCCGAACTGCTGCAATAAAAGAAAGGCGGCAATAAACGAGAGTGCAGCAGGAACAGCAATAAAAAATTCCCGATGGCTTTTCTTCGTTTCAACTTTCTCAAGCAACAATCGGTAACCATGTCCTTCAACAAGTCCTGTAAGCTTTTGTGCGAGCGTCACAGGATCATCAACAAAGTCACCGGATACAATCGCTGTACACGTCCGCAAATCAACCCTCGTTGTTTGCACGCCAGCATTTCCTGGCAGGGTTTCCTCAATAAAAAAGACGCACGAAGCACACGTCATCCCCTCGACATGAAACGTTTGTGATTTCTGTTCAGTCATATGGTTAAAGCTTTTTCATCTTGAGGCGAAGCGAATTGAGCACAACCGACACACTCGACATCGCCATGGCAAATCCTGCAAAAACCGGCGAAAGTAGCCAACCCGTGAATGGGTAAAAGACGCCCGCAGCCAGTGGAATACCGATAATATTATAAATAAAGGCTGAAAACAGATTTTGGCGAACGGTTCGCATGGTTGCTTGGGAAAGCTCAATTGCCTGCGAAATTTTGCGAATGTCGCCCTTAAGAAGCGTCACATCGCTCGTCTCAATAGAAACATCAGAGCCCGTAGCCATCGCGATGCCAACATCGGCCTGAGCAAGCGCCGGAGCGTCATTTACACCGTCTCCCGCCATCGCTACAACCTCCCCCTGAGCCTGCAATTCTTTAATGAGTGCGAGTTTCTCTTGAGGAAGAACCCCCGCAACATAACGGTCAATGCCGAGTTCATCTGCCACAACCATTGCTGCTCCCTCGTGGTCCCCTGTCGCCATCACAATCGTGATTCCCATGTCATGCAATTTCCGTACGGCTTCCTGAGCCTCAGGTTTGATTTGGTCAGCAACCGCAACCACAGCAAGGACTTCTTTGTTGGTTGCGAGTGCAATGAGCGTTGCGTTCTGAGCCAAAATCTTGCCATCGGGTGGTGTGAGACGAAGAGACCGTAAAAGAGCAGGACCACCAACGTAATAGGTCGTTCCCTCAATAACTCCACGAATTCCGCTTCCTGCAATGTTCTCAAACTCAGCAACCTTTTTCTTCTTTGCATCTTTTGCATAGTGAACAATCGCGTCCGCAAGTGGATGCTCAGATTTTTCTTCCAAGCTCAACAGGATGGACAGCGCGTCTGCTTCGGACAAATTTCCCGTTACCGCAAAGTGAGCAACTTCTGGCTTGCCTTTGGTAAGGGTTCCCGTCTTATCAACAACAAGTGTCGTGATCTTGTGCATCTTTTCAAGCACTTCAGCATTCTTGATCAAAATACCAAGCAACGCACCCCGTCCAACACCAACCATGATCGCGGTCGGCGTTGCAAGACCAAGCGCACAAGGGCACGCAATAACAAGCACCGTCACAAATGACGAAATCGCAAGCGGTACGTTGCCAAGAACAAGCCAGACAACAAGAGCAATAAAAGCGACAACGAGCACCGCGGGAACAAAAATACTGGAAATCTTATCGGCTAACCGTTGAATAGGAGCCTTCGACCCCTGAGCATCGGCAACAAGAGCGATAATATGCGCGAGAAGCGTTTCCGATCCGACCCCGGTTGCCTGCATAGTGAATGATCCGCTGGTGTTCATTGTCCCGGCAGAAACCTTGTCTCCCACTTTCTTTTCAACAGGAACAGGTTCTCCGGTGAGCAAGGATTCGTCAACAAAAGAAGCACCTTCCTCAACGATACCGTCCACAGGGATTTTCATGCCCGGCTTCACAAGCACGACATCGCCTTTTTGTACGTGATCAATCGAAAGCACGTGTTCTTTTCCATCTCGCAAAATAATCGCCATTTTTACCTGAAGTCCCATGAGCTTTTTGATTGCATCCCCAGTGTTCTTTTTCGCCCGAACCTCAAAATATTTGCCAAGAGTAATCAAGCCAATCACAACAATAGTGACGTCGTAATACGTTGCAGTAACATCAAGATACGGAGCAAGTGGTTCTTCAAAAGCGGTGAGCACGAAGCTGTAAAGAAACGCCGCCACCGTTCCAAGACCAACAAGCGTATCCATATCGGCAACGCCACGCCGTATAAACATCCAAAGCCCACGCAAATACTGCGTTCCGATCACAAAAAGAACATACGTCGCCATGATGGGGAGCAGATGATGAACAAATTCATACATCGTCTCAGTCATCATTGGTACGACTTCAAATTTTGCCAAAATATCCCAGACCATCATAGCTACTGCAACGACCACCATGGGCATTGCAATAATAACTTTCTTCCTCAAAATTTGAGTTTCTCCAGCGGAAACCGTTGCATGATCATGTCCCTGCATTTGATGCGATTCTCCCGTTACCTGTACAGCATCCTGAACGTGAAGCTTATAGCCAAAAGGCTCAATCGTGCCAGACAACTTCTCAACATTCGTTTGCGCGAAATCAAGCGTGATTCGAGCTTCTTCCGTTGCCAGGTTCACAGAAACATCTTTAACGCCCTCTTGCGCTCCAAGTTTCTTTTCGATGCGGGAAACACACGAAGCACAATGCATGCCAGAAATCTGGACGGTTATTTTTTCCATACTTATTTGCGCTTAAGTTTATAAACCTTGAGAATTTCCTCGACAGCCTTACTTTCCTTTCCATGCTTGATTTGATTGATAGCACAATGGCCAAGATGGCCTTCAAGCAGAATGTCTTCAATAGTTGACAGTCCCTGTTTGGCGGCAGAGGTCTGAGTAATGACGTCGATGCAGTACGTGTCTTTTTCAATCATTTCTTGAAGGCCACGAATTTGGCCTTCAATGATTTTAAGACGGCGGAGGAGAGGTTTCTTATTCTTGTCTTGCATACGCTCAACATAATACCCCCCCGGGGGTATACTATAAACATCTTATACACTTTACTGAGTTTTCTCCGAATTGTGCTTTTTCACGAAATCGGAAAGTTGCTATAATAGCTACTATATATGCTCAAATCTCAACGGCGTTTCGTTGTCATACTCATACCCCTTGCTTCATTAGCAGTCCCATGGGCTTTTGGCGATGAACTCATTGGACGCTTTGCGCTCAAAGCTGAAAACACAAACGACCTCATTACCGTTCCGAGCAATTTGTGCTCAACCCTGCCCTATGGACTCTGTCGTGCAACGAAAAATTGCAAAGCCGTCTTGGGATCCAATAATAACTGCTCTGGCCTTTGCCTGACAGGCTATGACATGACATTTGATTACTGTGAAGCGATAAGTGAAGATGTCTTGGCCAGCTATACTGCGATGAATGAATTATGCACAGCAACCGGCGGTACACCGGGCCTTGTAAGCATTGATTCAAAATCTCCAACCTGCTCATGCGGACAAGCCGAGCGCGAAGAATTTTTTATCAGCGGCAGTCGTGAATTTGAAAGCGAACTTAACCTTGGCTGTACCAATGCAAAGAAAATTTGTGAAGAATTATATCAGCGAACTTGGACGCCTAGCACAATTACCGCTACAGAAACTGTACCCAATACCACAGAAGAAGATTGCTCAACACGCTTAACCGGAAACCTTGATCCAATAAAAGTCTGGAATGAATCCAAGCAAGAATGCGAAACATTCACATACGAACCACGCTTTCCCGAATGCAGGAACAATGATACCGGTGCGGTCCTCAGTCGAGCTGGTGGATTTTAATGAAACGAAAAAATAATCGAAAGCTTAACACAGCATATTTACCTAAAGAAAGACATTTTGT
>JBBTSN010000034.1:0-1056 GCA_038078775.1 Patescibacteria group bacterium
CACCAATCCAGGTACTTCTGACGAAGATGAAGTGATTCTTACCGCCGAAGAAGATATGCCTTTCACGGATGTGATCGGTCACTGGGCTGAAGATTACATCACGGAACTCTGGACCATGGGTGTGGTGGAAGGACGAACAGAAACCCTATTCTTCCCTGACGAAAGCTTAAACCGTGCAGAAGCCGCTAAGATTGTTGCTCTTTTGTTCGGTTACGATGTTGAAGATTCCGTGACTGTGACTTCTTATCCCGACGTTGCCGCAGACCAATGGTACGCTCCTTATATTGAGGCTTTGAGCGGTGAAGGAGTTTTGGAAGGTTACGCAGACGGATATTTCCGTCCTGAACAAACCGTGACTCGTGCGGAAGCCTTGAAAATGGCGCTTTACGCTGCGGGCATCACTGTTCCTGAGGTAGCGGACGACGCGGAACTACCGTTCACTGACCTTTATGGTTACGAATGGTACGTGGACGTGGTGGTTCACGGTGTGAACTTGGGTGTGATTGAAGGCTATGTTGAAGACGACACCTTCCGTCCAAACAATGAAGTGACTCGTGCTGAGGCAAGCAAAATCAACCTTGAGACTTACGATCTCTAGGTCGAGTCAAAAACTCAAAACTTTAGAAAGGGCGCGCAAAACGCGCTCTTTCTTTTAGTCGATCTTCAATGCGAAGCAGCTGATTGTATTTGGCAATACGATCGCTGCGGCTCAGCGAACCCGTTTTGATTTGTCCCGTCTCAAAAGCCACGGCAAGATCCGCAATGGTGCTGTCCTCCGTCTCGCCACTGCGGTGCGACATCACGGAGCTATAGCCCGCCTTTCTCGCCATTTCAATGGCCTCACGGGTTTCCGTCAGCGTTCCAATTTGATTCACTTTGATCAGAATGGAATTTGCCACTTTCTCCGCGATTCCTTTGCTTAAGAATTTGGTGTTGGTAACAAACAAATCATCGCCCACCAATTGAATTTTACTTCCCAAGCGCCTGGTCAGCTCTGCCCAACCCGCCCAATCGTTTTCAGCTAATCCATCTTCAATGGAAACAATGGGGTAGTCG
>JBBTSN010000035.1:0-12323 GCA_038078775.1 Patescibacteria group bacterium
TGGCTTCTACCCCTAAACTTTCAAGGAATGTGCGAACTTCCTCAACCGAAAGCTCCTGCAACACGTTTACCGTGTCATCAAGCGTTGGAACTGCGGTTTCTGACGCTTCTGGAGCCTGAGCATTGAGGAAGGCACTATTTGCACCGCTCTGAATAAGCTCCGTTGAAGCGCACGTTTTTCCTGACGCACAATTCGGGTCACCTCCTGCTAAAATTTCTGAACCGTCTGATTTGCCGTCGGAATCACTGTCTGCAATGTACGGACTTGTTGAGAAAATGTTGAGCTCGTCATAATCGGAGACTCCATCTTCATCAGTGTCTGTAATACGCTGCAGAGCGGTTTGCTCACTCTCTTTTTCTGCTGAAGTCACATAACGCGGACCCGTGTAAGAAATGAGAAAAGGCTTCTTTACATTGCTGAAAAAAGAAAGGCCTCCAAAAATGACCGCACCTACTCCACAAGCTGCAATAAAACCAAAAGCCACACGCTCTTCACGTGTGAGATGTTTTTTTGACCGCTCAAGAATCAAGCGTGCTCCGGTTCCTTCGGGCACTTCGCTCATATGCATGTCAAAGTATAACAAACAACGCGCCTTGGTATTCACCAAGGGCGCGTTATGTGTGCATAAGAAAAATGTGAAATGATCGAGAGAAGATAAGAGACGGCAGACGGCAGAAATCTTCTATCTTTTATCTGCTGTCTCTTATCTCTTATCTTTCACCAACGCGGCCCACACGGCAAGGGATAATTCCTCGGGCCTGGCAAGTGGACTCAACCCCGCTCCCGCAAGCACTTTTCCAATCTCTTCTCGCTCTCCCTCGCCACCCTGCGCAAGTGTTTGCCTGAGCTGTTTACGAGCATGTGCAAAGCCTTTCTTTGCGAGCGCGACCATTTGTTCGGCTTGTTTCTTTTCGTATGTACTCACCGCAACAAGTGAAAGCACGATTGAGTCTACTTTTGGCGGCGGGATGAATGCCCCCGGCTTTACGTTACAGACTCGTTTTGCCTGCGTTTTTAGCTGCATTGCCACCGAGAGCACACTCATGTCGGGCGGCTTGGCAAGTATTCGCTCGCCCACTTCTTTTTGCAACATTACCACCGCAGCAACTGGGGGATGCGTTCCCCAGAATGCCTCGTTTACGATAGCTGTTCCCGCGTTGTATGGCAGGTTACTTACCAAAAGCCACGATTCTTCGCTGGTTATCTTTGCCCAATCAACCTGCGCTGCATCTGCGTGCACAATCTCTGCCTCAGGAAAACGCTCGCGGAGATTTGGGAGAAGATCTGCGTCGAGCTCGACGAGTATTACATCACTTGCCCTTCCCTCTTTGCTGAGCTTTGCATACATGGGAATGGTGAGCGCACCGCGCCCCGGACCCACTTCTACAATTTTTTTTGCGCTATCCCAAGGAACCGCTGCCAGAATCTTTTGGATTACCGATGCATCGTTAAGAAAATGTTGTCCAAAGCTCTTTTTAGGAGCCAAATGTTGCCTTGTACCACTCATAGGTTTCTTTTAGCCCGTCTGCAAAGGCAATTTTCGCCTCCCAGTCGAGTAATTCTTGCGCTGATTGTGGATCAATAATACTCCGATACACTTCGCCAGGACGATCAGGGGCATATACGAAGGGATGCTCGGAGCCATGCATGCGCGTGAGGTGTGCTACAAGTTCGTTCACGTTCACCTCTTTGCCTGACCCTGCATTCACCATGCCCGAAAACGAAGCGTTTGCGGCCTTTGCAAGCACCGAAGCCGCATCTGAAACGTGCAGGTAATCTCTGCTTGCTGAACCATCACCAAATACCGTGAACGGCTCTTTTGTTACGAGCAGTTTATCCAAGAAAAGCGAAATAACATTACCTTCCCCAATGGGTTTTGTAACTTGCTGGCGCGGACCGTAAAGATTTGAAAAACGAATGGAAACCCAAGGAATCTGATGGGTTGCCTCTGCGCTGTGCAAATAGTGCTCAAATGCCTGTTTTCCTACGCCGTAGGGCGATAATGGCTGTGCATCTTGCAAAAGTGGCGTTGGGCGCAGTGGATGATCTCCATAAATCGCGCCGCCGGAAGATGCAAAAACCACCTTCCCTACTCCCGCATCTTTGCACCACTCAAGGAATCGAACCGATGCAACCACATTCCTTTTTGCATCTTCAATAGGAAAAATAACCGACTTCATGACGCTAATCTGAGCGGCAAGATGAAAAACCACGTCTGGACGCGTATCCATAATCACTTCGCGAACGTGAGGATCGGTAAAATCGAGTCTGTGTACCTCAGCACTTAGGGGAAGAAAACGAAGTTTATCTTTTTTGTGGTGATCGACAATAATCACGCGATCACCTTGCGCTGCAAATAAGTCCGCAAGATGCGAACCGAGGAACCCCGCGCCTCCGGTAATGAGAATTGTGGACATAGTGTTTTGTGAAGTGTGAAGTTTGGAGTTGTTCGTGCGAAGTGAGTTGAAAGATGCTGACGATAGGAAGCATCTCAAAAATGGGTAGAGAAAGAATCTTGTAAAGGGATTTTCTCTAGATCCTTCGCTGAGCTCAGGATCTTGTGAATCCGCTAATTTCCCTTATCTTTCTCTAAATAACTACCTTTCACTTCAAACTCTTAACTTATAACTTCATACTCTCATTCTTATACCACTCCACCGTTTCTCGTATTCCTTCAGAAATGCTCTTTTTTGATTTCCACCCAAAGACTTTTTCTGCTTTTAGCGAGGAAAGTGCAACGCGAGCAACAAGATCAGCTATTTCAGGACGAGGAAACGGCTTGATATCCGTTCCCACCACCTCTGCCACGCGTGAAAAGATTTCTTCCGTAGATGTTTCGGTGCCTGTTCCAATATTAACTACGGTTTCTTCCGAACTTTCGAGTGCGCTTAAGAATGCATTCACGACGTCTTCGATGTAGATGTAATCACGCGTTGTTTTTCCGTTTCCATTTAAAAATGGCGCCTCGCCTCCTAAAAGCTTTTTGGTAAAAATGGCAATTGCGCCACATTCCTTACTTCCATCTTGCCGAGGACCGTACACATTTGCTAAACGAAGTGCACACGCGGAAAGACCAAGCTGAAGCGTAAAGTATCGCAAATAGCGCTCGCCTGTAAGCTTGCTTACCGCGTAGGGAGTAAGTGGTTTTGGTACCGCGTCTTCAGCAATTGGCAAAATATCTTGATCGCCGTATACCACGCCCGTTGATGCGAATACGACGCGCTTCACGCCACTGAGTCGAGCTGCATCGAGTACGTTGATGGTACCGAGAATGTTGTGTTCTGCGTTTTCTACCGGCTCTCGCACCGATGCACGATCATCAATATGCGCGGCAAGATGAATGACGTACTCGGGCTTTGCATCAATAAAAACGTCCGCCAAATGCTCGTCTCGGATGTCGCGCTGTACATATACCGCCTGAGTGTTCCCCCACACCGGGTGTGCCGGAAGAATATCAACTATCGTTACTTGATCTCCACGCGCAATAAGCGCATCAACAAGATGCGAACCTATGAACCCCGAACCGCCCGTGATGAGGATTGTAGACATAGTGTGTATCGGTGAGTAATGAATGGGGGTGACGGCAGACGTTCTCTATCTTTTATCTGTTGTCTGTTTTCTTTTCTCCTCTCGTAAGTACGCTTCGATAAACTTCAACATATCACCTCCAAGCACCGCCTCTGCATCGGTCGTTTCTTCATCTGTTCGATGATCTTTCACCATTTTATACGGATGAAGGACGTAGCTCCGAATTTGGTTTCCCCATGCGGCCGTTTTGTGTTCACCTTTTACGTCAGCAATTTTTTCTGCGCGTGCCTCGACCATGAGGCGATACAGTTTTGCCTTTAACATACGCATGGCAATTTCTTTATTTTGCGACTGCGAGCGCTCGTTTTGACAAGAAACAACAATGTTTGTGGGGATATGTGTGATACGAATTGCGGAGTAGGTGGTGTTTACCGACTGTCCGCCCTTCCCCGACGAGAGATAGGTGTCTATGCGCAAATCGTCTGGATCGAGTTCGATTGCCGCAGCATCGACCTCGGCAAACTCAGGAAGTACTTCGCAAAGCGCGAACGTGGTGTGACGCATTTGTTCGGCATCGAACGGCGAAATGCGAACCAAACGATGCACGCCGTGTTCGCTCTTGAGATAGCCGTACGCATATCTCCCCTTGATAACGACTGTGATGCTTTTGTAGCCTGCGACTTCGGCCGGAGATTCTTCAAGAACTTCAACCGTCCAACCCTGTTTTTCTGCAAAGCGCGTGTACATGCGCAACAGCATTGCTGCCCAATCATTTGCATCTGTTCCTCCTGCTCCTGCGTGAAGAGAAACGATCGCATTGCGCGTATCAAACTCTCCTGAAAAAAGCATCTTAAATTCCATGCTCGCAAAACGTTCTTCAATTGCCACGATTCCTTCTTCAACCTGAGCTTTTGCGGCTTCGTCGGTTCCGCCCTCAACGAGTGCGAGAAAATCCTTGTATTCCTGTGTATCTGATCTGAGCGATTGCCATGCTTCGGCTTCTTTTTTGAGATCTGCAGCTTCTTGAGAAACCGTACGGGCATGTTCAGGATTGTTCCAAAAGGCGGGGTCGTTCATTTGCCCTTCCAGCTCGCCTACTCGTGTAAAAACGGAATCAAGCCGCAAGGTTTCCCAAGCGGCCTGAATGCGTATTTCGAGCTCTTTAATGCGATCTGCAAGAAGTGACATGCGCCTTACAGCTTAATGTGATTGGCAAACTTTCCTACAAGTGGCAATTCCCATTTTTCACCCTTATACGCATGCCATGCTCCGCAAACCACCAAAACCAACATAAAAACGTTGTATGCGAGCACTGCGAGACCGCCGATAAACGGGATAAGCGCCGCAACAAATGGGGCGAGAATTCCGCCTGCAACCGACAATACCGTTACCACCAATCCCTGTTTTCCATGCCACATGGAGAAGGCATCCTTCTTTCCGAGGTACAGCGGGACAAAAAAGAGGGGTGGCAAGTACCCAATTGCCGAGAAAAGACGAGACTGTTCGTCTGGCGTACCCGTTCCTGCGTGCGTTTCTGGAATGGTATTCATATACGTTAAGGTTAGCAGATTGCTCAAAAATTCGCCATATAAACATAAAAGCCCCGCATCACGCGGGGCTTTTATGTTTAGTACATGTCTGGCATTGCGGGAGGTGCGCCTGCTTTGTCTTCTTTTGGAAGGTCGGTTATCGCTGCCTCGGTGGTGAGAATCATGGTTGCAATAGAGATTGCATTCTGAAGTGCGGTACGCGTAACCTTTGCTGGATCAATGACGCCTCCGGCGACAAGATCAACGAGAGCATCTTCGCAGGTAAGTGCGTTGTAGCCCATGTTTCCCGAGCTTCGCTTTACCTGATCAACGATAACCTCACCGGAGTGATATCCCGCATTATCTACGATTTGTTTTAATGGGGCGGCGAGTGCCTCATGAACGATTGCCATTCCGAGATGCTCGTGATTACGACCCCCAAGCTTTTTATCAGGATTCTCATTCAGCTTCTGCATCTCCATGTAAACGGCGCTTTGAGCTCGGATAAGTGCAACTCCTCCGCCCACAACAACGCCTTCTTCAACTGCCGCCTTTGTTGCGGCGATGGCGTCTTCAATACGATGTTTCTTTTCTTTCATTTCTACCTCACTTGCCGCACCAACTTTGATAACGGCAACACCACCAGAAAGCTTTGCAATACGCTCGCGAAGTTTTTCTTTATCAAAGTCTGATTCGGTGTTTTCGAGAAGTTTCTTTAGCTGTGCGGAACGTTCTGCAATTGCTTCTTGCTTTCCAGATCCACCCACGATGGTCGTTGCGTCTTTTGTGGCAAGAACGCGGCGTGCATGACCAAGTACCTCCATTCCGGAAGTCTCAAGCTTCATGCCTTTTTCAAGGGAGATTACTGTCGCGCCAACAATCGTTGCAATATCTTCAAGCATTGCTTTACGGCGATCACCGTATCCCGGAGCTTTTACAGCAAGAATGTTAAACATGCCACGAAGCTTGTTTACTACCATTGTTGTAAGTGCGTCGCCCTCAACATCTTCTGCAATGATCACGAGCTCTTTCTTTCCGGTCTTTGCAATTTGCTCAAGAAGAGGAAGGAGATCCTGAATAGAACCAATCTTCTGGTCGGTGATGAGAATCTGCGCATCTTGGTACTCAGCCTCCATGCGTTCGTTGTTCGTTACCATGTAGTGAGAAACGAAGCCTTTATCAAACTGCAAACCTTCAACCACCTCTACCTCAACACCAAAAGACTGACCTTCTTCAACCGTAATTACACCGTTCTCGCTTACTTTGCCCATTGCCTCTGCAATGATTGCACCAAGCGCGGTATCGTTCGCTGAAATACTTGCGATGTGCTTAATGTCTTCGCCCTTTACTGCGGTTGCCATCTTTTTTATTTCGGCAACGGCAAGCTCTCCTGCACGCTCCATGCCACGACGAATTGCTTGAGCGTCCATACCGTTGTTCACCGCCTTCAAACCTTCGTGCACAAGCGCCTGCGCGAGAACAGTTGCGGTTGTTGTTCCGTCCCCCGCAACATCATTTGTTTTTGAAGCTACTTCTTTTACCAGCGTTGCGCCAAGATTTTCGAGCTTGTCGGGAAGTTCAATTTCTTTTGCAACCGAAACACCATCTTTGGTAATCATTGGGGAACCAAATCCGCGATCAACAATAACGTTGCGGCCGCGAGGTCCGAGCGTTACTTTTACCGCGTTTGCCAACTTGTCGACGCCGGCCTTGAGCTTGAGACGTGCGTCATCGTGAAAGGTAATTTGTTTTGACATACGTAAAAATGTTTATAGTTTATGGTTCGTAGTTGATAGTTTTCTCCGTACAAACTATGCAACGATCGCCATGATGTCGCTCGCGTTTACCACGAGATACTTTTTCGTTTCTCCTCCATCCTTTACTTCAACTTCGTCTGGGGCGTATTTTTTGAAAATGACCACATCACCTGCCTTTACTTCCATTGCTTCACGAGATCCATTTTCGAGCATTTTTCCTGGGCCTACTGCAACAACCGTCCCACGTTCTGGTCGCTCTTTGTCTCCACTCTCTGGCAAAATAATGCCAAATGAGGTTATTTGTTCTTTCTCCACTGCTGACACAATAATATGACTTCCCAGAGGTTTTAGCATCATAAGAGACCTAGTAAAGAATTTTCTTCCTGATTTTTACAAAAATCATTTCTTCTCGTCAAGCACTCCCTGACTGAGAGTGCTAATTCTACTCTGTCCCCCCGCAAAAACAAGAGCGATTGCAGTCGCGGTGTATGACATCCCTGACCATGATGTCCATAGTGCGTGATCGAACCAAGAAAGAGAATAGATAGTGATGAGGAGAGGAAGGGATTGTGGAGAAAGGACGGCAGACGGCAGACGACAGACGACGGAAGTGATGTATCTCTTATCTGCTGTCTGCTGTCTGCTGTCTTTCGTCTTTATCACTATCAACAACCCCACACCAACTACCCCGCACCAAAACAATCCCAGCTCGGCGATTACTAATAAAAATACATTGTGCACCGGCTGGTACACCCAGGCAGGGAGTGACACACCCTGTATATCTGCAAGAACTTGGGGGTATTGATAGATTCCCGTGCCCCAAACACCGTTTTGCTCCATAACCTGCCACCACTCGCCTACTTGTGCGACGCGTTCTGAAATTGATTGTTGCTCGGTAAATGACTGGCCCCGAAGAGCAATAAGGCTCGGAGAGATGAATTGAAGTGTCCAGATAAGTACAGGCAAAAAAAGAGCTATCGAGAAAAGCGTTCTTCGTTGAAAGATATTTTTGTAAGAAAATCCGAGATACGTAATAAACGCACAGGCCATCGCAAGCGCTGCACTTCGAGAAATGCAGAAAAGCACCGCTACGATGAGCATGGGAATAATGACGAGTTGAGAGGTCTGTGTCATTCCGAACGCAGTGAGGAATCTTCGTGATTCCTGTTCTGGATTCTTGAAGATTTCTCCCACCCCGAAGCCTTCGGCGAAGGGTGGTTGAAATGACAGACTCGCCATTACACCAAATATCAGCGCGATTACGGTACCGAAGATGTTTGGATGCGGGAATGATCCGTACATTCTGAGTATTCTTTTACCTTCGATGACGAGCACCGAATCTCCCAGATGTTCCGCACTCCGAGATGCCAGTCCGAGCCAGCTGCTTGCTGGCGACCAGCCCACACTCATTTGCCACATGCCGAGCCCGACTACCGGGATAAGCCCAGCACACATTGCGTATAATATCGCGCGACCATTCTGGTGTGCGGTTTTATACGTTGCGTATCCAAGAAGAAGTGAAAAAAATATATTCAGTATCCACGCGTGAGTCGGGGAAGGGAGAGTGATGAGAAAACAGACGACAGATAAAAGACTGCAGATAAGAGATATGGGATATCTGCCGTCTGTCTTCTGCCGTCTGCCGTCTGTCGTCTGTCGTCTTTTCTCACCCTCTTTTAGTACACTACCTATCCACCAGCTTCCCGCAGCACATCCCGCTAAAAGCATGGTTACATAAAGACTTATTACTCCGAATTCTGATTCGGTTGTTCCGACCCAGGGTGCCCAGAAAATATAGCGTGTTTGCCAAGGGAGAAGGAAAAGACACGCAAGCGTTAGTAATTTTCCCACTTGTTCCATGAAAAAGGCCGCGCTCATAGACCTGCTTGCTGCATGTGTACGCGCACAAATGCAGAAATTTCTGCACGACGATCGTCGTCATGAAACTTCAGCATGTGATCGTTAATAACGACATGCGTGGATTGATTTTGCTTTTCACGAATCTTTTGCGAAAAAAGCTTTTCTTGAATCTTTTTCGCGAAATGCTCGGGGAAAAGTATCGGCAAACGTAAAAATCCTTCCTTTCGTAAGCTCGGCACCGGACGGGTTGGTCGAGCATGTGGAAGCACCCGTCGCATCCATTCGTTTTGCGCAAAGAACTTTTCCGAAAGTGATTGCGGCCCACCAATCCAAAGAAGCGAAGCTCCCCAATATGCCAAGTACCAATCTTCCTCCCCTTCTTGCAGCGATGCGAATGCGAGCGACTCTTCATCCGCAAAAAAGCTTAAACATAGAGGATCATTTGCTGACTCTCCTGGCCGTAGGCGTAGCACGCGAAGCGGTACTGTTGCGAACAGACGAGAAGTCCATAGCTTTCCTGGTCGTGTTACGACAAAAAGATCAATGTCTCCATCTTTGTGCGTCGCATGCCAAGCATGCTAATTGCATACCGCAACGCCCACGACTCCAGGAATATGCATAAAAAAAGAAGCCATTACGAATGCCTTTCTGTGCTTCCGTTGTGCATCAAGATATTTCTTCTCACGTTCTTTCACCCAGTCTTCACAGGTTTTGAGGCTTACATACACCCCATGCGTTTCTGAACGCTCTTTGAGCCAGGATGATTCCATCATGCAATGCTCTACCTCTTCAGGGCTATACGTTCGATCGGGGGCCAAAAGCCATGTATGCGCTTCTCTGGTCGTGAGTGGAAACTGAAAATAGGCAAAATACGCCAGGGTACGAAAAAGAGCTTTTTCAAGTGCAGTTGGCTCCATGCCTGCATCCTACCAAGGCTTACGTTTCCTTGCGACTGACGTATCCCGCTCCCTCACGAATTCCGTGAAGTGCGCCCACTCCTATAAACAAAAAGTCTCTCAATCGAATAATCATGGTAAAGGCGATTGCCGGTGTACTTATACCGAGTGTACCGAGCATTGCTGCCATGCTCGCTTCAAAAAGACCGAGCCCACCGGGAATGGGAGCGAACAGCACGAGGCCCGGAATGGTGCTTAAGAGAATTGCTCCGGAAAGTGTGAGATCCTGACCAAATCCCTGTGCAATAAACCATACCTCGACCGCACGGAATCCCGTCATAACGAGTGACAATATGATAACTACGGCAAGAATGTGCGCACGGCCCGCAAAGAAACGCGTCATGGTTCCTTCAACCTCGAGGAGCCACGTGGCAAATTCTCGCATCTTCTTATGTCTGTTAAAGAAAGGTTGCTGGAGTACGCGGTGAAAGATGTTCCACCCTTTTGCGACTGACACAAAGAAAACTGTCATGAGTACCAGGAGTGTTCCAAGGATAATGTAGGCGACCAAACCAAACGTACCCGCTCCTACCCCCGTTGAAAGAGCAAGAACTATGCCCAGAACAACGTATAAAACGAACGCGGATATTTCAAATGCCAAGTCGAGTACTACAGAACTTGTTGCAGTTTTTGAAGATATTCCTTCGGTTGCAAGAAGTGCGACGCGCACCGGCTCACCGGCTACTTGCGCAGCGGGTGTAAGATATCCGGCTGCAAATCCACTCATGCGGTGCAAGAAAAGACGAACATACCGAATGCCCTTTTTCTTTTCTACTTCTTCAAGAATGATTTTCCAACGTAATGTGTAGAGTCCGAAATTGAGGAGAGAAAGCGAAACAAAGAACAGAAATGGCACTACGCCAAACGCGGAAAGACTCTGCCAGATTGTTGCGGGCCCTGCCTTCCAGACTAAAAAAACAAAAAGCGCTCCGCCGAGAGAAGTCGCGATACCTCCGATCACGATATGGCGCATGCGCTCTTGCATAGGTTACTTTTGCATTATGTGAAGAGGTGCTTTTTTGCTTGGTTTTCCCAGGAACACTGCGTACATTGCGTACGTGAGGAGTGTACTTACGATAATGTACATGGTAACGCCTGCAGGAAGCGTGGTTGCACCAAGAACGAGCATCATGATGGGAAGTGCGTAGAGCATGCTCTTGTTCATTGCCGCGGTCATGTCTTCGTCGAGCGAAGCGGCACCTTCGCGAGCAACCTTTGGTGGCCGCGTGGTAATCATTTGCTTTGCCTGGAAATACTGCGTAACGCCCGCAACAATACCGAGGAGCGGAGAAACCACACGCAAATCCATTCCCAGGAAAAATGCACTCATGCTGCCTGGGTTATGTACAAAACTGTACAGCGCATCTGTGTTCACCTCTCCAAGTCCTGCAGAAAGTACCTGATACAGCGCGATAAACACGAACATTTGCACAATCGCCGGCAAACATGACGCAAAAGGATTCACATTGTGCACCTTGTACACATTCATGAGCTCTTTTGCCAGTGCTTCTTTGTCATCTTTCAGGCGTTCCTTTATTTCAGCAATCTTTGGCTGAATTTCTTGCATTTCCTTTTGTGCTTTTATTGACTTGTAGGTCATTGGGAGCACGAGCACCTTCACAAGGACGGTAACGAGAATAATCGCAAGCCCCAAACCTCCCCACGAAGGGAGGAAATCATATACCGCTACCAAAAGGTTATACAGCGGCTGGTAGAGAACCGTGAAAAAGAGTTCTCCCATAGGTTATGCTGCATCAGTTAAATCATCCGCTGGAACTTCAGCGGGAGGAACGTCTGTCATTGCGGTCACTTCTGGAACTACCGCGCCATCTTCAAGAATGTTGATCTTCCAGCTTGTCAGGCGTGCTGCAAGGCGAACATTTTGTCCTCCGCGACCAATGGCAAGCGAAAGCTGTTCTGTTGCAACCTTTACCGTCGCGATATGTTCGTCAGTATCAAGCGCAAGTGAAACAATTTTTGCAGGGGCAAGCGCCTGAGTAATGAAGTGTGTAGGGTCATCGTTCCATTCAATGATGTCGATTTTTTCTCCAGAGAGTTCGGCAATAATCGTTTGGATACGCGTTCCCCGCTGACCGATACATGCACCAATTGGATCGACCCGTGGGTCACGGGAAGAGACCGCGATTTTTGTACGCGAACCTGCTTCGCGAGCAATGCCACGAATTTCTACTGCGCCTTCACTAATTTCTGGAATTTCTGTTTCAAAGAGTTTCTGTACCAGCATTTCGTGCGTACGAGAAAGCAAAATCTGCGCACCGCGTTGGCCCAATGAAACCTCGCGTACATATACCTGCACACGATCTCCAGAACGATACCGATCGGTTGGCATTTGATCTTCTGGGCGAATAATTCCTGCAGTACGGCCAATATCCACCAAAATAACCCGGCCCTCGCGACGCTGTACGGTTCCGGTAATCACGGTTCCCTCGATTCCCTTATATTCGTTGAAAATGATTTCGCGCTCTGCCTCGCGGAGCTTTTGCATAATGACCTGCTTTGCGGTCATTGCAGCCATTCGACCAAATTCTCCCGGAAGGGGAAGTTCGCGACGAAGAGTCTCCCCTGGCGTTACGCTCATTTTGAGCACGCGCGCATCGGAAATCATGATGTCGGTCTTTGGATTGAACACCGGACCACTTTCGGTTGGAAGATCTTCGGGAATAACTTCTCCC
>JBBTSN010000036.1:0-1459 GCA_038078775.1 Patescibacteria group bacterium
AAATTAAGTATGCAAATAACAACTCAGCAGTTGCTCGACGATGATTGGGCTACCTTTTTAGGGCTCTTACCTGAAGGCTGGCAGGAGCAAGCCAAAGCTTTAGGGGCCTTAAAATTTGGCCGTAAAATTAAAAACTCTGAGCAGTTATTGCGCATTCTATTGCAGCACTTTTGTAACCAAGATTCGATGCGAACCACGGTCGTAAAAGGGGCTGACATCGTTGAGATCTCTGATGTGGCCCTACTCAAGCGGATCAATAAATCTGGCGAATGGTTGCGTTGGATGACTGAGCAGCTTATCACCCAAGCTCCTGCTCCCATTTTGGAGAGCAGTGCTCTGACTGGCCGACGCCTCTTGGCGATCGATGGCAGTGTGGTCAGCGAACCGAGAGCGGTAAATGCCACTTGGCGACTCCATTATTCTTTTGATATTCGCACGCTTTCTTGTTATGAAATGATGCTTACTTCGTCAAAAATAGGCGAATCACTCACCTTGTTTCAAGTTCAGCAGGGGGATGTGGTGCTTTGTGATCGAGGATTTACTAACCGACGTGGCATTAATCACATTTTGGATCAAGGCGGCGATGTGTTGGCCCGGATGAACCTAAACAACCTCCCTTTGCATGATGCCATTGGCGATAAAGTCCAGTTATTGCCCCTATTACGGACCTTATCTGAAGGGCAATGCGGTGAATGGTCGGCGGTGTTGAAAGGAAGTACACAACCCGTAGCCGTACGAATGTGTGCATACCGTAAAACAGGGCCGCAACAGGCAAAAAGTGAGCAACGCTTAAAGAAAGAAACCAGTAAAAGAGCACGAGTCGCAGCGGTTAAGCCGGAGACCTTAGAAATGGCCGCTTATGTTGTGGTGGTTACGACGTTAGAAGAATTAGATGCCGATGGTGTTTTAGCGCTATATCGACATCGCTGGCAAGTTGAGCTGGCGTTTAAACGGCTAAAATCATTGTTGGGATTGGGTCATTTAAAAAAGAAAGATCCAGAAGGCGCAAAAGCATGGCTGCAAGGCAAGCTTTTAGTGGCATGTTTGATTGAACAGCTCATCGCTCTAGGGGAGCATTTTTCCCCTGAAACGGGGGAAACCCCAACAAACAAGCCAGCGTGAGCGCTGCTACTGGAGAGAAATGGCTTTAATACTTGAATTACTAAAACGAGCGATTAATCACACTGCATCACTCCTTTCAAACTTGAGAGACTGGGGGGAAAAGAGTGTGTCTTTACGAGAGCCCCCAAGGAAAAAACGTGTCTCCCAAGCTAAATTACGACGGCGTAGCCAGTTTGGTTAGCGCATATGGGGTTGCACCCGCCCTACGAAAAACATTTTTCTTAAGTTAATAGGATGGACCCTAAAGCCCCGTGCAAAGAGCGCATTTATTCCAATCACCGCTGTTTGTTAATAAAAAAACCTTGATTTCAGTTTTCAACTGTTAACGAAAACATAG
>JBBTSN010000037.1:0-5056 GCA_038078775.1 Patescibacteria group bacterium
GAGTGACGCCGAGGCCGATCTCGCGCCACCCGAGGGTAAGCGAGGGACGGAACCAGTCGAGATCGTAGCCGAGATACCCCCCGGCTCCGAATCCGAGGTTGCCGGCCCCGGCCCGGAAGCCTGAGCCGTAGCCTCCTAGACGGAGACCGTCCGTGGGACGGCCTCCGACCATGAGGGTGACGTCGAGCCCGACGATGCTCAGCTCTTTCGAGTGCACACCGTCGACACCGGCCAACACCGCGATCTCCGCGGGGCGGCCATCCCGGCCGTCGGCGCCGGGGGGGCCCTGAGGGCCGGGGACGTAGATGGGCGGGGTGAGAAGCGGGGGCTCGTCGGCCTTCCGCTCGAGCTCATCAAGACGGCGCTCGTGATCGGTGAGGGTTTTGTTTATCGTTACGATCTTGGCGTTGATGGCCCCGATCTCGCGATCGAAGTCCTCATCACTCACCCCGCCTGCCACGAGCTCCTCGAGGGCCGCGAGGCGGCCCTCGAGGGCGATAAGCCAGGGAGGGGGCCAAGCCATGGGGGGGGCCGGGGCGGAGGGGGCGTTGTCGCAGGCCTCCTCGCACTGCTCGGCCAAGGCCTCGAATTCCCGCTTCAAAGCGGCGATCTGGGCGGCCTGGGCCGCCGTGCGCTGCTCGTTGCATACCTGAAGCTCGCGCCCCTCGAGCCCCAAACAGCTGGCGGGAGGGGCCGCGATAGCGGCGGGGGTGAGGAGGAAGATGAGGGCGGCGAGGAAGAGAAACCTAATAGCGTTCATGACGCCTCCTTTTGCCGGTTTTACCGGCGGGGGGTGGAATGGGAAGGGACATTTGCGGGACGCACACAGGCTTTTTTGGCTCAGAAGAGCCTCTAAACCTGTAGAACCCCGCGTTGAGCGGTGATCCAAGAGCGAGATATCAGTGTATGCAGTGGAGGAGCATGCACGCACGACCTCTCGCTCTCGGAAAACCTCTCTCAGCGGGACGTTCCATAGTAGCAAAAAATAGCTAAAAAGTCAATGTTCCCTCCTTGTAGTGAAGTTGGGGAAATAGCATCTTCCCTATGGTAAAATGCTTTTAATGCCTTTTTATACTCCCCAAATATAAAACGTATGGCACTTACGAAACATGATCTTCGGCAACTCAAAGAAGTTATTTCAACCGAGATAACCAGCCAACTCTCTACACAACTTGCCGCACAAGATCAGCGGCTTCGTTTGGATTTACGAGATGCACTTGCGCAACAATCGCAAGATATTAAGCGTGATAGGCGTAACAAAAACTCCTGCTCAGCATACCTGGACAGGGGCGTTTGTTTCTTTTATCATTCCTCCAAAATCCCCTTTCTTGGCCAGAGTGAGCGGATACAAGGTCTCCTCCTCGTTGTATCTCGTTACGCTCTGGCTGCGAAATGGGATTTTTGTTTTATCCTAAAAAGAAAAGACTCTGAGGGTTTCTGAAGTGAATCTTTTACGGGGGTGGGAGGAGTGAGGGCCTGAATCCAGGTGCCCGATACCCCCCTCTTTTTCACTAAAATACCTCTCTGTTAAAATGTAAAAAACTCTTTACATTTTATGTAAAACTCTTTTTACATTTCTATGCCCGAACTTTATTCGCAATTAAAGAACTACCGCGTCATCAAGGGCTTTACCCAAGATGAACTCGCCAAAAAGCTTCACGTCACTCGACAAACCATCATTGCTATAGAGCAAGCAAAATATTCTCCCACATTACCTTTCGCCTATCGTGCTGCAAAACTTTTTCACTGTGCCATCGAAGACATCTTCTCATTTGACGACTAATTATCCCCCTCACTCCCCAACCTTTAAAAGACTCACCTCACTATTACCCTTCACTTTTTTTCACTCCCCTTCACTACTCATTACTATGCACAATCCGATGCTGGCGGCGAATGCGGTCGGCCTGAATGAGGACGTAGCCGCAACCTGCAATCAATCCAAGAAAAAGCCCTGAAAATGCATTTACTAAAATATTTGGGCGAACGGGATAGCGAGAATTTACCGGATCATCAATAACCTGCACGGAAATATCTCCCGTTGCATAGCGCCACCCATCGGTAACGTACACATAGGCGACTGCAGAAACGATTGCCTCGGCTTCACTAGGGTCGGTATGGTATGCCTTAATGGTCATAATGCCGCTTCCGCGAGTAACCGACGTTACCACCGTTTTCTCCCACTTCTTTTGAAATTTCAAAATGTCTTCCGGGAAATAATCGCGATCAACGTCATATCCTGCATTAAATACTGCAGCGTAAATGGATGACGTGCTTAACATGGTTGCAAGTTGATCTGCGGCTGACTCTGCACTTCTACTTGCGGTATATGGATCAACGCCATCAACTTTTGGGGTAATGAGAATTTTTGTTGTTGAGCTGTATTCAAGGGGTTGTACCAAAGACACTACAACGGCGAGCGCTAAACACAACGCCGAAAACAACAATACCGTTGGCCATGCACGAAGAATAGTAGTGAGCTGGGGAGCGGAAGGCATAGGTGAAGTTGGGAAGTTGGGAGTTGTTAGTGTGAAGTAATGGATGTTATGTTTTGTAGAGTATATGGACACAAGACGACAGATGAGAGATAAAAGATATCCGCCACCTGCTGTCTCTTATCTTTTCTCTAAAAAACACCTTTCACTTCAAACTCATAACTATAAACTTCAAACTTTTACCTAGTATACCAGCTCTTCCCATGTTCCAAGTGTAACCTGCATATCCTTTACTTCACCGTTGCGTACAACGCGCAGTGTTACCTGCTGGCCAGGCGCATATGTTGCAAGAATATCTGCACATGTTGTTTCTGCAGTAATGCGCACATCATCGAGTGAGAGAATGATGTCCCCATCAGTGAGACCTGCGACATCCGCAGGGCCATTTTGCACCGTAGCCGTGCGCTCTCCTGCTGGAGTGATAATCAGTGCGCCCTCGGAATAGCCTTGCGTTACCACACGTGAAAGCGACGAGAGATGCGAGAGGTCGGTAATTGATACGCCAAGCGCTGCATGAGTAATAATTGATCCGCGCAGAGCTTGTTTGATAAACGAACGAATCGCCTGTGCGGGGACTGCGTAGCCTTCACTATCCACAAATCCAAACAATCGCGTTTGACCGGTGAGCAGCGGCGTTCCTACGGCAAGACTTTCAGAAATATTCCACACTGCACTTGGCTCTTCGGCGGGAACGATCGCATCTTCATCTTGTACTTCTCGATTCATGAGCGACGCGACATACACCTCACCTAAACTCCCAATCCCAAAAACGGTTCCCCCCGGAAAAACCTCATCGCTCTCCGCAAGTTCAACCGGCGTCCAGCCTTGTGCGCCTTCTACGCGAATTGCTACTGCATCTGTTTGCGTATCTTCAACTACTTTTTCAACAACAAATATTTCTCCGTCTCGAACAATGGAAAAGCCTGAGTACCCCCCTCTTTCATCTGCATACCGCGCCAACTGTGCACGTGTTGTTACTATCCATCCGTCCGCGCTCACAATAATTCCTCCACCATGAACCAATTTCTTTTCTGGAATAAAAGGACTTTGTGTAGTGTTCTCCATGTCTTCGTCGACAAGTACAACGACTGAATTCAACATGGTTTCTTGAACTGCAGCAAGAGATTCTTCGAGTGTTGTTGGTGAAAGTGCATGCTGAAGTGGTGCAAGTGCTGCAAAACGACGATCGTCAAGGAGAGACGCTGCGTAGCGTTCAAGCGAGTTGCTTACGAGTACCGCGGAGGCGGTTCCCGCAAATGCAGCAGCAAGAAGTATGAGAAGGACGAAAGGGATGTTTTTTTGCATATGACTAGCGCCACGGCGTGGTGAGGAACAAAAAGAGCAAAAGACTTGCGGCAAATACGCTGTGCTTTATGAGCAACTGCCTATTCACTTTTTGAAATGCATGCGCACGCATAATTCCCAAATACCATGCAACGCACACCGCAAAGATTGCCGCGTTCGTTGTATAGCCTGTGGGAAGCCATGAACATGCAATATAGACCTCGGTAAGCAGGAGCGCACCCATTCCTGCATACATTCTTCCTGCTTCCCAGCTCATTTTACTTACCCAAAACACCGCAACAAATACCGAGAACGTGATAAACGCAATAAGCGGCGCAGTTGCCCATAAAGGCGCTTCCAAAAATACTTGTGCAAGATAGGTTGCGCTTGTGGTAAAAAACAGTCCCGCGACCGCGAGCATGAGCGAAAGATACTCAAGCGAATAGGCTTGGTATGCGCGCGGCAAATGATAGAAAGAAAAGAGATTTTCTGAAAAGAGCACAAGACCCAGCGTTACTGTTGTTGCGAGCAGCCATTTTCCTCCCTCGTGTTCAAGGAGCAGAAAAAATGCGAGCGACGAAACGAGGAGAAAGAACGGCATTCCTAAAAATACCCAAAAACCTGTGCGGCGAAAATCCCACACGAGTAAACGCGCGAAAAGGAGCAGCACGATTCCAAAACATATGAGTGCGGGTATACCCAGTGAAAATGGTGTGAGGATGAGCATGATAAATCCTGCTGCTCCCAGCAACCCAATCGCAAATGGCGTGATGCGGTGAAAGAGAATCACAGAGCGAGCCAAGAATATTGAATACGGAGCGCTTCTAGTCTTCGTTCACCATCTTCTTCATCTCCTGCGGCAAGCTTACCAAACGCGCCCACAAGACCAATGTGTGCGTCCTTCATGCTTCCGGGAATGCGCGTAATGTAGAGCAACGTATCGTACGCTGCTTCGGCATTCTGATCACTTTCATACGTTGTGAGCACAGAACGTACTGCGGATTGATATTCTTCCTCAGTTTGCGCGGGCTGTGACGCATCTACCGTTTCTGCAGGAATACGGTTTGGATGTTGCTCGCGATACGCATATACCGCAACAACGCTCAACAGCAATGCGAGTGTTACTCCTCCTGCGATAACAGGAAACCAATGTCGGACAATCATATGAGAAGTTTGAAGTGTTGAGTTAAGAGTGTGAAGTGAAAGGTAGTTTTAAAAGAAGGTTATGGATAAAAGACAGCAGATAAGAGATAAAAGATTTCTGCCGTCTGTCGTCTCTT